>JBAYES010000056.1:0-12512 GCA_041667545.1 Candidatus Omnitrophota bacterium
ATTTTATTGGGCAGGTTCATATCGCGTCCCCCTCAAGATCATATTCCGTTACGCCCGTTATTTTAACGCGCGCGAAATCTCCGGGTCTGAGGTCTTTCCCTCTGACATATACCACGCCGTCAACTTCAGGAGCGTCCATCTCTGTCCTTCCGATGAAAAGACCTTTGTCCTTTTCATCCTGTTCGTCTATCAGGACCTTCAGAGTTTTCCCCATAAGATTTTTGTTGCTTTCGGATGATATGTCCTGCTGCAACCGCATTACTTTTTCGAACCTGTCCTTTTTTACCTTCTCGGAAACCTGGCTTGAAAAGTCCGCGGCAGGGGTTCCTTCTTCTTTGGAATAAATAAAGGCTCCGAGACGGTCAAATCGTACCTGTTCCAAAAATTCCATCAACTCCGCGAACTGTTTTCCCGTTTCCCCGGGAAACCCTACAATAACGGATGTGCGAATAACCACGCCTTCTATCGACCCGCGTATTTTACTTATAAGGTCCAGCATCTCCTCTTTTGTAACGCGTCTGTTCATTCCGGCAAGAATATCATTATTCGCATGCTGTATCGGCAGATCCACATACTTGCAGATATTCTTCGAAGACGCGATCGTGTTTATAAGCGCATCCGTAAAATGCGCGGGGTGAGTATATAAAAGCCTTGCCCACCCATCATCCATTTTTCCGGCAACCTCTTTCAGTAAAACAGAAATATCGCCGCCGTTTTCTTTGTCGTATCCGAAAGAAGTTGTATCCTGTCCTATGAGAATGACTTCTTTTACGCCGTACTTTTCACGGAGCTCCCCAACCTCACTTACCACAGAGGAGATCTCTCTGCTTCTACGCTTTCCCTTAAGATCCGGAATAACGCAATAAGAGCAGTTATTGGAGCACCCTTCCTGTATTTTTACGTAGATCGAATGCGGATATGAAAATATCCGTCTCGGGGAAGCGTGATCATACAGGTAAGCCGGAGACAAATTGACCTTCTTGATCTTGCCTGACCGCTTCATAAGAAAATCCGGTATCTGCGGAAAATCCGATGTCCCGAAAATAGCGTCTATTTCTTCTATTTCACATTCAATGTCCGAAGAATATCGCTGAGCCAGACATCCGGTAACCACAAGTTTTTCAAGTTTTCCCCTCTTTTTCATTTCGGCCAGCTGGAGAATACAGTCTATGGACTCTTTTTTCGCGTCTTCAATGAACCCGCATGTGTTAACAATGGCTATATCCGCGTCATCGGCGCTTTCCGACAGTATAAACCCCGACACTGCCAGTTGTCCGGAAAGGACCTCGCTGTCTACAAGGTTCCTGGGACAACCAAGACTGAGAACAAATATTTTTTTCATGGGGAAAATAAAATTTTACTGAAACTGTACGGCCCAATCGTTGTCTATAAGTACGCCTTCGGACGAGATCTGAATATTCTTTGCTACCCCCGGCACTATTACGCCAAGATCTCTGCCATTAACCGTAAAATCAAGCATACTCCCTTTTCCGGTCCATACCCTGAGAGTGTTCTCCGACTTCCAGGTGCGTGAATCTCCCGAGTTAAGAAAGCCGTCAAATATCTTGTCTCCGCTAAGGGACGTTACCTGCACCCACACCCTGTCTCTCGCCTTCAAAGTAAGTGTAACCGAACCGTTTTTTACAGGGCTTTTTGTCTCAGTTTTCGAGGTAACAACCTGTTTCACAACTTTCTCGGGCTCAGCTTTTATAATTTTGACCGGTTCTGCCTCGCGGCGGAACGCCGCAGGCCGCGTCGGGGCGACTACCGGCACCTTTCTTGGAGGGGACATAAGGACTTTTTTTGTAACGTTTATAAGAGTAACCATTAGAATAACCAGTACGCCCAAGAGAATTACAGCCGTGACCGTTCTCAATTTTTTACCGCGAGGGACGGGGCTTTCCGGAATCTCGGATTTCTTTTCTTTAGCGGGGGGGCCGCTCTCTACTACAAACTCTTTTACAAGGACTTTACCGGATATCCCCTCGTATTTTTTTAACATATCATTTCCGTCCAACCCAAGAAACTCCGAATATTTTTTAATAAAACTTTTCATGTATACGGGGCTTAATTTATCGAAGATACCCTCCTCAATATCGGTTATTACCCCTATATTTATGTAAGTTTTTCCGGATACATCTTCCCGGGAAAGATCCATCTTTTCGCGTTTTTCCCTGAAAAGTTTGCCTAAGGATATCCTATCAGACATCTTTACACATCCATAAGTTGTTGAATATCATCTATAAGTATCTCCCGAGCCTTTGAACCGTTGTAAGGCCCGACTATTCCATCTTCCTCCATAATGTCTATCATACGGGCTGCCCGGGAATATCCGACCCTCAGCTTTCTCTGTATCATGGAGACGGATGCCTGTTTGGTCTGTATCACTATTTCCACAGCTTCCCGGTAAAGATCATCTTTCTCCTGATCTTTGGCCTGATGCGCTTTCTTTTCCTGAGCTGCTAACGCGGACTCAATATAATTGGCCCCGGATTGGTCTTTGATATATTTTACGACTTTTTTTATCTCGGCATCGTCCACAAGACAGCACTGGCCCCGGATTATGTGGGAAGAACCCGGTTCCATAAAAAGCATATCTCCTCTGCCTAAAAGTTTTTCCGCTCCGTTGGCGTCAAGAACCGTTCGGGAATCCACTTTCGACGCTACCTGGAAAGATATTCTTGCCGGAAAATTAGCCTTGATCACTCCGGTAATAACGTTTACAGAAGGCCTTTGAGTGGCGAGAATAAGATGTATGCCTGCCGCCCTGGCAAGCTGGGCTATACGCATAATAGCCCCTTCCACATCCTGCTGCGCCACGACTATAAGATCGGCAAGTTCATCCACTATCACGACTATGTATGGAATAGTCTCATCATTTTCTGTTTTTTTCTCACGGTACAAAGCAAGGTTTCTCACTCCCATTTCGGCAAAAACCTCATATCTTCGTTCCATTTCGGTAACGACCCAGTTAAGAGCGGCCGCCGCCTTTTTCGGATTGGTGACTATGGGCATTGCAAGATGCGGGATACCTTCAAAGATCATCATCTCAACGCGTTTCGGATCGATCATAATAAACTTCAGTTCGTCGGGAGAAGAATTTACCAGGAAACTTGTGATCACTGAGTTGAGGCAAACTGTCTTTCCTGCTCCTGTAGCGCCGGCTATGAGAAGATGCGGCATCTTAACAAGATCAGTTATGATGGAGCGTCCTGAAATATCCTTACCGAGAGCGAATTTGAGAGGAGATGTTTCCTCCTGGTATTCATCGGACTCCATTATATCTCTTAGGAGCACAAGTTCGCTTTTTTTATTGGGTATCTCAACCCCTATCGTTCCTTTGCCCGGAAGCGGAGCTACTATACGTATATTCGAAGACCTCATAGCCAACGCTATGTTGTCTGCCAGGGATGTTATTCGGGAAACCTTTGTGCCAACTGAAGGTTCCAGTTCGTACATAGTTATGACGGGGCCTCTGTTTATCTTTGTAACCTTCGCCTCCACTCCGAATTCAAGCAGGGTCTTTTCAAGCATAGCGGCGTTAACCTTTAGGTCCTCTTCCCCTACCTTTCCATCGGTCTTGACGGGCGCGTTAAGCATTTCGGTAGAAGGAAGCTTGTAATCAAGCGCCACCCCTTCTGAGGATGAAGCTATCTTTTTCACCCTTTCTCGGCTATCGATAAATATTTTTTTCTTTTTCACGGGGACATTATCGGAAGACGAAGTAACTACCATTTCTTTCTTGTCTTTCAGAGCCGGCTTTTTTGATATTGAGGCATTGCGGGCTTCTTCAACCTGTCTTTTAACTTCCTCAAGTTTTTTCGCGATATTTTCTTTTGCCTGCCTGACATTGGTCTTTTCTTTCTTTCCCGAAACAAGAGCAGGTCTTTCCCTTTCCTTAAGGACACCTTTTAGTTTCTCCGGGAAGCTTTTGCCTGCCCGGAATAAAGACATAAAAACCGGGAAAAGAAGGAATTCGGTGGCAATAAGCACTGACAGGATTATCATCGACACAACAAAAACCGCGCTGCCTGCGTTGCCAAGGTAGCCTACGAGAAATTCGGATGTAACATACCCTACTAAGCCCCCCTGGGAAAAAGCGGTGGTGGTCCCTACACCCGAGATCATGCTTAGACTGGCGCTGACCGCGGACATTAATATCAAAGTTCCAAACATCTTAAAATAGACTTTTCGCTGCTCGATCTGGAAAAATCTGGAAAAACTCCAAACAAAAACAAGTAGAGGCAGAACATAAGCGGCTTTCCCCACAATAAACCTGAGCACGCCCCCGATATAAACGCCCATTATTCCCACGGCATTCTGCGCTGAGGTATTAAAATGGCTGGTATAGAAAGGATGATCTTGATCGGTAAAAGTAAAAATGCTCAGAAATAGAAGAACTCCGCTCGCGAAAAGTATTACAGCTATTATTTCGTTTTTCCTGACAGGCTTCATTTATAATTCCTTACTTCAAAATTATAAGACCCACGGTTCCCAAGAGAAAGCAGTACACACTGAATATCCATATCTTCCGGAAAATCATGGCCTTTCTGACGAAGAACAGCCCGGCAAGTCCGGACACAAAAGCAAAGGCCATGCCCGAGATAAAAACCGGCGCGCTGAGCGTTCCCCCTTCCTTTCCCAAGAACAATACGCCGGCTGTCTTGTACAATGTCGCCCCGGCTATGATCGGAATAGACAGGAGAAACGAAAATCTAAAAGACTTTTCCGGGCTTATTCCCGAAGAAAGCCCCGCTGATATTGTTAACCCGCTTCTGGACAATCCAGGTATTATTGCCACTGCCTGCGCTAAACCAATTATAAAAGCCCTACCATTCCCAATTTCCAGATCAGTACTATTTTTTTTAGAAAATGCCATCTGAGCCGGAATAAGAGCCGCCGCGGTAAAAAGAAGCATCCCGGAAACAGCCCTTGGATCCGCGAAAAAACGCGTGACATCTTTTTCTAATATCAACCCCGCGAGTACTGCGGGAATGGTTCCTATCGCGATGTACTTTCTCCAATTTCTCCCCTCCGGCGTAAAAAGCAATATAACTTCTCTTCGAAAAAATATCAGAATAGAAGCCATTGTGGCAAAATGAAGACAGATATCAAAAAAAACTTCCGGCTCTTTGCTCCCGAAAAACGAGTGGGCAAGCACCAAATGACCTGAACTCGAAACGGGAAGGAATTCCGTAAGACCCTGAATTATACCGGATACCACGGCCTCAAAAATGCTCATTTTATCCCTTCCTGAAGAAAAAGATCATATTCCGGTGTGACCAAACCCACCCGATGCGCGCGTCGTCTCGTCAAGCTCGTCGGTTTCTATGAATTCCGCTTTAGTCACCTTTTGTATGACCATCTGAGCCAGCCGCTGGGCCCGTTTTACAATATAACTTTCATTCCCCAGATTGGTAACGATCAAACTGACAAGTCCCCGATAATCACTGTCTATCGTTCCGGGAGCATTAACAAGAGTTATCCCATGCTTAAGAGACAATCCGCTTCGCGGCCTTGTCTGGGCCTCAAAGCCCGGAGGAAGAGCGATATAAATTCCGCAAGAGATCAGTTTTATCTCTCCGGGGCGGATAATCGTATCATTTTCGACATCCGCATACAGATCCAGCCCGCTCGATCCCGTCGTGGCATAGCCCGGCAAAGGCAGGTCTTTAGCGCTCTCTTTTCTTCTTATTTTTATTTTTACGGGATCCAAATCTTATACTACCGATTTCTTGAATTCAGTTCAGCTCGCCGGGGACCCGGCCTGTTTGATGCTTAATTTTACGCGCCCCTGATCGTCTATCCCGATGAGTTTAACTTTTACTTCCTGTCCTTCCTTCACCGCTTCCTCAACATTCTTTACATATTTACCCGATATCTCGGAGACATGAACAAGGCCTTCTTTGCCCGGCAAAAACTCCACAAATGCTCCGAAATTCATGATCTTCACGACCGTAGCATCGTATATCCTTCCTATCTCGGGTTCCTCCAGTATAGCAGAGACCATAGCCACCGCTTTGTCCAGGGACTCTTTATTGGACGAAGCTATCTGGCAGGTACCGTCATCTTCGATATTTATATCTGCCCCGGTCGAAGCGATTATACCTCTTATTACCTTCCCGCCCTGACCGATAACCTCTCTAATTTTATCAACTTTGACCATTATTGTAACTATTCTCGGAGCGTCTGGAGAAAGATCAGACTTAGGCTCTCCTATGGTCTTGGCCATATGGTCCAGGATCTCGATACGAGCCTTTTTTGCCTGAGCTAACGCTTCGGTCATTATACCGTAGTCAACTCCTTTTATTTTAAGATCCATCTGAAGAGCATTTATGCCTTCCTTTGTTCCGGCCACTTTAAGATCCATGTCGCCAAGATGGTCCTCGGCTCCCGCAATATCCGTGAGGACGGCGTACTTGCCGCCTTCCTTAACGAGACCCATGGCTATACCGCTAACAGCGGAGGCTACGGGCACGCCTCCGGCCATCAGGCTGAGCGATCCGGCGCAAACCGTTGCCATGGAACTTGATCCGTTAGATTCCAGTATTTCCGAAACCAGCCTTATGGTATAAGGGAACTTCTCGGATTCCGGCAGTACGGGCGCCAGGGCTTTCGCGGCAAGAGCTCCGTGACCTATCTCCCTTCTTCCCGGGCCTCGCATGGGGCGGGTCTCTCCCACGCTGAAAGACGGAAAGTTATAATGGAGCATAAAGCTTCTTGTGGTCTCACCTTCGAGAGCGTCTATACGCTGTTCATCGGAAGCCGTTCCAAGAGTAAGAACAGAAAGCGCCTGTGTTTCCCCTCTTGTAAAAAGAGCCGAACCATGCGTTTTAGGCAAAAAATTGACTTCCGAGCTTAGTTCTCTGATCTCATCAAAAGCCCTGCCGTCTATCCTTTTCCTGTCGCTGAGAATAACATCTCGAACCATGTATTTTTCCACTTCTTCCATGGCTCTTTTGGCATCAGGCTCTATTCCTTTTTCACCGTCCGGATCTTCCGATTTAAGTATTTCGGAAAGGATACTTTCTCTTTCCTCCGATCTCTTCTGTTTTTCGGGTAAAATAAGCATCTCTTTTATTTTTTTGCCGAAATTAGTCCTTATTGTGCCAACCAGCTCGTCATTCACCGTATATAAGGCTATATCTTCTCTTTTCGGCTTACCGGCCTTTTCTCTCAATTCCTTTTGAAGCGCGAGTACGGGTTTAACACTGTCATGGCCGAACTTGATGGCCGCGAGCATTTTATCTTCCGGGATCCCGGCTCCACCCGCTTCCAGCATAACGACGCTCTCGTCATTAGCCACAAGAATAAGATCCAGAGTGCTTTTGGTCATTTCTTCCGATGTAGGATCAAGAATAAAATTTTCATCTACCAAGCCTACCCGTGCTCCCGCTATCGGCCCTTCAAAAGGTATTTCCGATAACATGAGCGCGCATGAAGCTCCGGTCAGGGCAAGCACATCCGGATCATTCTGTCCGTCATATGATAATACGGTTGCCACTACCTGCACCTCATTAAGCATCCCTTTAGGAAAGAGCGGCCTTATGGGGCGGTCTATCATGCGGGAGGTCAGTATCGATTTTTCGGAAGGACGTCCCTCCCGTTTAAAAAAACCTCCGGGTATTTTTCCCGCCGCGAAGCTTTTTTCCTGGTATTCTACCGTTAAAGGGAAAAACCCCATATCTTCCCTCGCCTGTTTCGCGCAGCAGCATGTGACAAGAACGACAGTGCCTCCGTACCGCACGGTTACCGATCCGCCTGCCTGCTTAGCCAATTTTCCGGTAGACACCACAATGTCTTCCCGTCCGTGCTTCACTCGTAATTCAGTCATTTTCTTCCCTTTTTTAAATTGCTTTTAATATTGCAGTCCCGCCTTCCGCCTCTTTATTTCCTCAAACCGAGTTTGCCGATAACCTCGGTGTATTTGGTCTCGTCCACCGACTTAAGGTACTTGAGAAGTTTGCGCCTCTTATTTACAAGCATTAGAAGCCCTCTTCTTGAATGATGGTCCTTCTTGTGCTGTTTGAAGTGTTCCGACAAACTGTTTATCCTCTCCGTAATTAGAGCGATCTGAACCTCGGAAGACCCCGTATCCGACGGGTGCTTCTGAAAATCGGTCACTACTTCCTTTTTTGCCTTTGCTGTAAGCATTATCTATCACCTCCCCCTCTTTTTGATGGGAAAATATTCCAACCACATAGTTAAGGATGATAACATATGAACGGACAAAAGTAAACGACATTATCGCTGGAACCGCCATAGGAAAGATCCGTGGATTTCTTACGATCTGCCGAACTTTAAAGCGCCGGAAGAACTGAATCCCCATAAAAACCCGGAGCAAAATCAACTACGGCAAAGTTCTTCTGAAAACATCGCTAAGACGGTACACGTTAATAACGGGCTTATAGGAGCGGTCAGGCCTCCCCCAATACGGAGATCTATACTTAAAGGCCGTATGAGGATGCTCCCATGACATTACCGGAGAAGCCCTCTCAAAGAAAATGTCACCCTTTTCTAAAGTAGCATGTCCGCCCGTCCCGGACGGGATTATGTAGGATACCCCGCCTCGCCGGTAATACTCATATATCGCAGGCCAAAAAATCTGGTATCGGTGGTCAGTTTTAGACCATTCCTTATGGCGGGCTATCGGAGGTACTGTATTGAATACAGTGTCACCTTCTTCCTTTAACCTTAAATAGGTGGTTACCTGAGATTTCGGTATATTGTTTTTCTTCAGCCAGTCGGTTATCATGTCGGTCCTGAACATCTCTGTCGTTACCAGGTAGCTTATAAAAAATGACGAGATCAAGAAGATCCAGGTTAGCCCGCTCACAAAGATCCTTCCCGTAAGGCCGCTTTTCCGGAACAAACTCACACAAGTATATCCGACACACCAGGAGACTACAGGACAGAGCCAGATCATATTCCTGTATTCGAACCCCCGATGCGCCCCTATCAGATTTCCCGCGATAAAGGCCCCTAATCCGGCGCATCCGTACACAATTAGATAAAACAGCGGGGGTTTTCGTTTTTCAAAAAAAGTTTTGAATGAAAAAATAACAGCGGCGCAAACAAAAAATCCCCTGAAGATCGTGATCGGGGACTGAAAAATGATACCTTTCAATATCCCGAAAAACCTCCGAAACCCGCCCCAAAAAGAGTATATGTCCGCGTAGTTAGTGGCCGATGAATAAGCTTTTAAAAACTTTTCGGAAAAAACATAGCCGTCTTTCATTCTCATAAAGACCTGCTCAAGCAGAAAATATCCGGCTGTCACACCAAGTATATACAAGACAACACCGATAACTATACTTTTTACGCCTACCTTCTCCCTGTTGAAAAGCCACAATACTATCAGAGCTGTCCATCCTCCCGATAATATCAGATATGCCGAAGGATGGATCGCGAAAAGAATAATTGAAAGCAAGCCCGCCAAAACGGCTTTTTTTTCATCTTTTTCCCTGATGATGTAAATGGCCAGAAGCATAAGAAGTAGAATGAAAAAGTCAAGAAATACCGCGGGAAAGAGCGTTCTGGCGAAATTTATCCTGGCGGGAAAGACCGCGAATACCAGGGTACAGATGGCTGAAGTCCACTTATCCATCAATGACCGCGATATGAGGTAGAATAAAATGATACTGCCCAGTCCGAAAATACCCGCGGTATAGAAACCCGAATATTCCGCTGAATGCATCAAAAGGAACAAGGGCCTGCACAGAACGTAAATAAAAGGCCCCGATGGAAGCATCGCGTAAGCTCTTTCCTCGTCGGGGTCGAAGAGCCGCGCCCCCTCAAGATTTCGAAAGTGAAAAAAAAGCCCCGATAGAAAGGCCAAAGCAACAACCATCCGAACGCGATTCTCAGCCGAAAAGAATTTATGGTAAAAGGAAAATATTGCGTCTGTCTTTTTCATTTTTTCATTATGAGCACATTGGTTACACCAAAACCCATCCTGTTATCGAATTTTTTAAGAAAATTAAGCATACTAACGGGAGTCTTATTCGGGACTATCAAACCGTGGGAAAACATTGCGAGCGGTTTCAGCCCGTTTCTCCGGCATTCTCTTTCAAGGAACTTCAATGAGAACTTCAAGGCCTTCCTTTCCTGAGCGACTATCGAGGAAAATAAAAAAACCGGAACGTTATTCCTGTTCGGTTCAATGACCACAACGTGCTTATCGGATACCCTTCTCATTTCCGAAAGCACTTTATCCATATCTCTAACATGATGAAGCAACGCGTGACAGAAAACCATGTCAAAAGAGTTATCCGCAAAATCAAGCCCTTCCGCGTCCATAAGATACTTATTTTTAACCGGATTCATTTTCAGCATGGTTTCTGAATAATCCACCGCATGCGTTTCGCAGATCTTGTCCAGATAAAACGAAAAGAAACCATTACCCGCGCCGACGTCAAGAACCCTGGTCTTTTCACCGATATCGACGTGTTGTTTAATTTGTTCTATTTTAGAAAGAACATACTCCCTGACCACCGGGTGATGCGGAGACCGTCTTTTTTTTAAACTTTTTCTTTCCCAATATCTTTTCTGAAATGGCATCATTTTTTCTTCTGGAGCCTCAGAAAAACCCCCAATCCTTCCACAAGTATTTTCAGGTCATCAAATGTTTTTATCCGTCCGAACTTTTTAAAAACGTATCCGGGCCTTAAATAAAATTCCAAAAAAGCTCTTTTTTGCCATGCTATAAGGTCTTTCCCGCTTATCTTATCCTGTACCAGAACGGGCTGCGCTTTGGTTATCGGGGCGAATCTTTCCCAATTCTCGGCGGAAGAGACAAACCCGTGCTTTTTAGCTATCTCATAAAGACCGGTTCCCGGGAATGGAGCGGTTATAAAAAAAGTGGCATTATCCAGATCAAGGGATTTGGCAAAATCTATGGTCTTTCTTATTGTTTCAGGGGTTTCTCCGATATTTCCTATCATGAAGCTTGCATGCACCCTCATGCCTGCCGCGTTCACTGCCCTTACGGCTTTTCGGGCCATCTCTAAAGTTGACTGCTTTCTCATTATGTCCAGAATTTCCTGCGCCCCTGATTCCAGCCCGAAAGACACTTTTCTGCAACCGGCTTTTTTCATGGCATTTGCCATTTCCATGTCAATAGAGTTTACCCGGCCGAAACATATCCATGCTATTTGGAGATCTTCCGCGCATATTCTATCACAGAACTCCATAACTCTCTGCCTGCTGATGGTGAAAGTATCATCATAAAAATTGAACTCACGGATCCCATAGGTATCAATGCAGTGTTTTATCTCCCCTATTATGCTTTCCATGGATCTATACCTTACTCTTTTTTTCCAAATAAGCTTTGATATGCAATGTATACAATCGTACGGGCATCCTCGGGAACTTATTATCGAAGTGGAACTGAAATTGCTTACTTTCTTTGTCGGGGCCGCGTAATATGAGCTCAGGTCAAAAAGGTCTCGGGCGGGAAAAGGTATTCCGTCTATGTCTTCGATCAGTTCCCTCTCCTCGTTAACAATAACTTTCCCGCCCTGTTTGTAGGCTATCCCGGGGATCCCGTCGTAGTGGTCGTCCCCTTCGCTTATCGCTGTGACTAATTCCGTGAAAGTGATTTCTCCCTCCCCAAAAACCGTAAAATCAATATATGGGATCGAGGTTGTTTCCAGGGGGAAGGCTGTCGGATGGGCGCCCCCCACGACTATCTTGATCGAACCATCTATGTTCTTTATGTCTTCGGCGATCTTTACTACATGTTTAAAGGCCGGCGTAGGGAAAGTAATACCCACAATGTCGGGAGAAAATTCCTTTACCCGTTCGCTTATTTGATCATATGACAGGCCGCTGTTCTCGCAGTCGATTATTTTGATCTCACAAACCGTCTTTTCTCTGACAGCTGCGGCCAAATACGCCAAGTTGAGAGGGATGGAATGCCCCCCGGAATTCTTTATTCCGCTCAGGTTTATATACGGCGGATTGATCAATAATATCTTCATGTTCTCCCGAAATAACAGCGCCTGTTTCCTGCGCAAAATCAAAATTTCGCCCTGACAATGATGTTCCAGCTCAAAGGGCCTATCAGCCGGTTTAAATATTTCCCTATAAGATCGTCCAATGCTACGGCAATGCGGGAAAGGATGACCATAACTATCTGCGGTTTAAGAACGACCTGGGCGAACGGAGTAGAGAAAAATCCCTGATGGATTATCTCAATATCCTTTAATCCGTTTTCGCTCAATATTGCGAGAATATCTTTCTTTTTAAAAAATATCTGATCCGGCGAATATTCACTATCCACAAAAGTTCTTATCTTGCGCAATAAGCCTATTACAGGATTCCCCCCGTAAGGTTCAATAGCGATAAAGACCGCTCCGGGCGTAATATTTTTTTTTATACTTCTGAAAACATCGTTGAATCCGCTCATGTGGTGAAGCGCGCCCACTCCCATGACTATGTCCGCTTTGTGCTCCAGACAAACCATTTCTTTGATATTCGCGCTAATGAAAGAAACCCTCTCATTGTTTTTG
>JBAYES010000057.1:0-12205 GCA_041667545.1 Candidatus Omnitrophota bacterium
CGCGCGTGAAGAAAACGGCGTAGAATACAGGGATTACGACGATCTTGGCCGGGCAACGATAGAATTGTTGAAAGAAGCGGACGAAACGGGCACGATCGTATACAAGTTGGAGTATCACGGTACCGGGCAAGTCATCGCGGTCAAGACGGGGTACAGCAGTTATCGGATAAGCGAAGAGACGGGAAAAGTCATAGTCGAGGGATCGGACGAGGTCGTGAAGTACACGTATGATCAAGACGGGGCGTTGGCGAGGAAGAGAGTGTACACTGTCCCGGGCCAGGCGTTTCCGTATGTGGAATATACGTATGACCTGGTAGACAACGACGATGACGGGGTGGGGCGTTTGATACGGGAGAAGCGTGTAGCCGGGGGACATTCGCAGGCCGTCCGGACCTTTGATTATGAATATTACGGGACAAGCGATCAGGTATCCATAAAGACCGAAACGTTCAATATGGGAGTAGGCCGGAACATATATGAATATTTTGAGGGTACGGGCAATCTTAAAAAAGAAACAGAGGTATGGGCGGGGTATACACTCTCCGAGAGAACGTATGAGGAGTATGTCAATGCGGCCGGTGATACGGCGAGCAGGCTTACCGAAGAGATAAAAGGTAACCATACAGGTCAAACATCAAGGGAGGTATACAGAGATTTTTATGACGGGACCGACCAGTATCAATTCAAGGATATATACGATGCCGGGAATAACCTCGTTGCAACATACGAATACGATAGTTCGGGCAATTTTATCGAAGAAGGTGACGGAGCCAACTACAGTTGGGTTTTTGACCTGCCCGCGGTGCCGTTCCGGACCACGGTGGCTGGTTATTCCAATATGCGTGTTCCCGTCCAGCGCGGCGGGCCCCGTAAAATAGGTTATCCGCGGACGGAACTTATTATTCAGCCTTGGCCAGGCGATATGTTTTACAGGGCCAGCTATATGTACGTAGAATATAACGAGGCTGGTGAGGTCGTGAGGATCGTAGTGGGAGGCGATAATCCTTACGTTCCTTTTTCCACGGGACAGCCCGTAACAAGAACAACGCATGTGCCGATCGAGATCTCACCGCCTGGGAGTGTCGGAGGCTATCATCCGGGATTTAGTGAAAGCGGTTTCGGCAATGAGATCTTAGGCAGTAAGCGCATGGTGTCACTCGCGTGGAGACGCGCTATTTCCCACGACCAAGCGCGAGAGTCGTCCATTTCACTCGAGGATCTGAACAAGTTAATGGACGCCGCTATCTTTCCTGCTGAAATGGACATAGATGATACGGGGCGGATAGTCGTGACGGTACTGCTTCCGGATAAAGAAGGTAAATATGTGACCGAGGGGACACTTGTTTTCAGGGTCTTGGTCGACGAGGAAGATAATGTTACCGTAGTCCTTGAGGAAGTGGAGGGCAAGTCGATCAAAGAGTTAAGGGTCGAAGACGTAGACGCTTTGCTCTTTGATCAGATCGAAAGGATCCTTGAGAAATGGCGCGGCGAGACCGGCAAAGAGCAGACATCCGAGGAAGAGCCGCTGTCCGGGCAGGTGGAAGAGGCCCTCAGAAAGCGGTACGGTGACGAAGACATGGTAAGCCTCGCGCAGATACTTTTTGCCCTCTCTGGGATCCTTGAGAGAGAGGCTCTTAAAGAGAAACTGGGCCGGGCCGGCGAGTTGGGCGGTACATATCTTGCAGAGAAGGACAGGGAGTTCGTTCACCGTTTTGCCCGCGAAGGCGGCGAGCCCGTAAGGTTCGATTGTCCGCTTGATATAATAGAAAGATATGATGAAGGCACGCGGAACCAGATCTTCGGTTTTCTGAAATGGCTGGCAGAGATAAGACATGTTTATGTGTCGTTCACGCGTAACGGGGACACGGCCGGAGAAGCGGACTACAAGAAACACGGCCTGACCTCCATGTATGTCAAACTGTCGGACGAAGCGTGTCCTTCGGGAGACTTGCTTAACAAACGTAACAGCGTGACGCTATTCGCCTCTGAAAGCTTGACCGATCGTTTGAAAAAAGGCGAGGTTATAGACCTGAAGTCCGTCAGCCTGGAACTTAGCGCCGGACGTATTCCTCTGGTACAAAGATCTATCGTTGTCCCCATAGGTTCCAGTGAAGATCCAAGCGGATTCCTACGGGCGGCTCTTATGGGAATGCGCCTGAACCATGTGTCGAGGAAGGCGAAAGACGCGCCCTACGAGCAACAAAGCGATGCAATGAAAACGCACATATACGAGACCGTTTTGGAATATGAGGCGGGATTAAGGGACTTCAGGCGCAGGTCAGGACTTCCCGAACCCAAACAAGGCGGGAACATGAACGGACAGGAAGTTTTGAACCTGGCGCGGTCGACCGATCTTAATGAGGTTTCCAGGCCGTTTCATAAACTTGTTGTCACGCTGCCCATAGGTCCTGTTGACATCGAACTTCTCAGAAAGATGTACGAGCATGGTTTAACTATACTGCAAGCCGCGTAATTGGTCGAGAAGGAACGAAGTGGGCGGTTTTCGCCTTCTGCCGTTTAGAAGGGAAGCAGTCTTCGGAATATTTTGAAACGTTCCTGAATGTTTATGACAGCGGGTTCAGGGGACAGCATGGATATGTAAGGACGGTAGTATCGGAGGCGGTATACAAATTGCTGGATCGCGGAGATCTGTCAAAAGGTTTCGCGCGTGTCAGATGCGAAAACCGCGGAGACGAGTGTCTGGTATCTTTTGCCTGTAAGATGAGGTATTTCTGTCCGTACTGCCATAAGAAAAGAGCACTCATCTTAGGGGAGTTCTTAAGACAGCCATATCCCGGATAAAATCCAGCAGATGATAAGATACTACGGGTATTACAACAATACGGTCAGAGGCAAACGTGCTAAAGAAGATTATGCTTCTTGTAATAGGCTCAGCATAAAAGAGGAGCCGCCACATAGCAATAGAGAGTACCGCCGCCTTTGGGCACAGCTTACACAGAAGGTGTATGAAGCGGATCATCTTATCTGTCCCGCGTGCGCACAATGCGTATTGTCTCGTTCATAACTGAGAGAGGTGATCGACAGGATACTTTCCAATATGGGTAAGGTTCCGGAACGCGCGCATTCCCCGCCAAAAGATGCCGTATCCTCGGAGCTTATCGCAGAACCGTACTATTACGACCTGCCCTCAAGAGATATTGCCTGATCCGGGGAGGGGAGAGAAGCACCCGAGTTTAGCTGATCCCGCACCGCAATGGTAAATTTTCGAGAAAATATTGTGTTCCGGATGTTCTTAGGGTAAGCTGATGATTTATGAGAGACACTGCTGGTGATAAGAGAGGGGGAAATGGGCTTGTTTCACGAATGGTGGGAAAAGCAAATTCCTATCAGTTATAATGAAAAGGTTAGTGTTTGTATTCCTACTTACAATAGGGCGGGTACAATTTCAAATTCTATAGAAAGCATTTTAAAGCAGACTTATTCAAATATTGAAATAATAGTTGTGGATAATGCCTCTACGGATAACACTATAGAGATTGTGAAAGGTTTTGATGAGAAAAAAGTTAAATACAGATATTTTGCCGAACATTTAGATGTAAATCGAAATTTTATAAGATCTATACGATGTGCAGAAACTGAGATAGTATGCCTTTTCCATAGTGATGATTATTATTATCCTACTATTATAGAAGAGCAGTTAAAATACATTAAAGATGAAAAGATAGGGGCTGTTTTTTCAAAACTTGTTTCAAAAAAAATAAGCGACGATGAGAAAATTAATATAGATAGTTCTGACTGTCAAAACAATGGAAGTTTTGAGATTGTTAGGTATGATCATTCAAGTTTACTTGAGCACTGTCTTTCGTATGGAAATCCGATTTGTTGCCCAACATTTATGACAAAAAAATCTGTCATTCATTCAGTGGGTTTATTTGATCAGAAGGAGGGCTTAATAAGTGATACGAGCTTATGGCTACCTATAGCGAGAAAGTATGATATTATTGATATTCAAAAACCATTGATGATATACGGAATTTCAAAAGATCAATTAGGTTATAAGATTATCCACAAAAGATGTGATCTTCAGCCGGTATTTACCGCGTTAGATAATGAACATATTGCTTATGGGCAAACGGTTAAAAATAATGTAATAAAAAAATACATGCGTAATAAGTCTAAAGAGTGTTGGTGCGTTTCAAGGAATTTATTATCAGTAAGCAGATATATTGACGCGACAAGATGTTTTATCAAAGCAGTAACATTTTTTATTCGGAGCAAAATAATGTATCCATTTGCATAATATGGGCTATTTCTACTACTATTTTTTTATCTAAAGAACGGTAATTATAGTTGTCGTCAACGGAAATAATAGTTGACGTCATCAGTACGGGACGAATTAAGGCAGGATTCTTTAGGCGTGACTTGTGCATGACCTGGAAGGTGTGAGAGTAAACGGCCTCAAACGATTGATGCGTTATAAGCACCCGGTGCTCAGCTATGAAAGCTCGCTTAACCAATAACACTATCATAGAACTGTTAGGCTCGCCCGTGCATTTTGGGCGGCTACACACACCGGATGACCAGGCATGGATAGAAGCGTTAATAAAAACTCTCAAATATCACAGGGATGCCCCTCAATCGTTCCGGTAGGCAGCTGATATAGTCTCCTGGTTTGAAAGATTATCCGATATTTACAACAACGGCCCGCAAAGCTCTCTGAGATACGTTACGCCCCTACAGGCCCTATCGGGCCAAAGGGATGTAATACTAAACCAACGAAAACAAAATCTTGCCTCACGCGCGTATAATGCGTTATACTGCATGGCAGACGAGCAAGCATAACCGGCAAGAGGTTATGCTTGCCGGTTTGAGGTAAAACTCTCTGAAATACTCCGAGTTATTATGATGTTTCCTCTCGTTTCGATTATTGTCCCGACATGTAACGGTGCCAGATACATTCTGTCGGCATTGCAAAGCGCTATCAAGCAGACCTATCGACCCATCGAGATAGTTGTTTCTGACGATGCTTCTTCCGATGGTACGGTGGCGCTGATCCAAAGGGCTGTCAAAACCGCTGACGTGTCTTGCAGAATTTTCGCTCATAAACCGGAAGGGATGGTCGAGAATTGGAACTTCTGTGTGTGTCAAGCCAAAGGTGAGTTTATCAAGTTCCTCTTTCAGGACGATATTCTGGAACCGGAATGCGTAGAGAAGATGATGGGCGTGGTGCAGGAAAGACCCTCGGTTGGTATGGTCTTTTGTCAAAGGAATCTCCTGGGGGAGGAGGATTATCTGCCACTTGACTTTGTGGTTGATCCTTTGTTCAAGCCGGGGAGGCAGCATATACACACACACTGGAAGCATCTCGATCGCTATCAAACAGGACTTTCCCTACTTGGCGATCCGCACCTGTTTCATAGCTATTACAACAATGTGGGCGAACCGAGCTGTGTTATGTTGCGTCGGGACGTATTCGACCGTGTAGGCTTTTTCGATGTCTCCTACTGCCAAGCGGTGGATATAGAATTTTGGCTCAGAGTGATGTTGTGCTACGACGTCGGGTTCGTGAATCAGGCATTGGCTGGATTTCGCGTCCATTCCACTCAGCAGACATTTAAAAACGAGATTTCAGGTAAAGCGCGGGAGGACTGGGATCGATTTTTTCACTGGGTCTACACCGGGCCTGTCAGAGCGTATTTACATCCGAAAGTGCGGTTTATGATCGAACGCAGATGCTCTATGAAAGGCCTGCTGCGTGAAACCGAAAAGTCCGTCATGTGCAAGGTTTTCGATCTCCTGCGCCGTTTGCGTTTGCGATGCGGTCTGTAGAGGGCGGTTGATGTGCTTATAGGACGAGCCCACGTCACAACTCGAGAGATGGCTAATCTTGCTGAAGATCGCCGATGATTCTGAGCTGCGTCTTATTTCTCCGGGGCAAGGATCAAAATGTAGGCTCGGAGAATGGGGCGAAAGACAGGGAGGGGTTTTGGGTAACGAAGAAAACCAAATGAGTGGGAAATCAAAGTTTTATAAATTATAAATTGTAGGAAAGAATTCATGAAAAGAGCGAAGTCCAATGAGGGAGAAGGCATGTCTTTTTCAGGGAAAATTCCCGATCTTGCTCCGGGAAGGACAGGGTGGCCATGGGAAGAATGGAAGGGAGATGTAGATCGGATAGAAGGAGAATCGTCTTTGCTCCCCAGAGTCAGCGTTGTCATCCCGAATTTGAATGATGGGCAATTCCTGGAAGCCACGATCAGATCGGTAATTTTTCAAGAATATCCTGATATGGAGGTTATAGTTATTGACAGCGCATCTCAGGATAGTTCAGTCAGCCTTATAAAAAAATACGAAGAGCATATTAGTTGCTGGATAAGCGAAAGAGATCGTGGGGTTTATGGCGCCTATAATAAAGGGATATCAATGGCGACCGGGGAATGGATCCTGTTTTTAGGTTCCGGAGACGTATTGCTGGACCCACACGTAATAGAGAGAATGCTTTCGTTTTCCGCTGAAAACGATATCATTTATGGAAATGTACATTGGGGGTTCTATGGCAACGTGTTCGGCGAAAAATTCTCGAGAAGAAAATTGATCAAACAAAATATCTGTCATCAGTCGATGTTTTTTAGGCGTTCATTGTTCTCCCTTTATGGACCGTATGATACCAAATATAAGATCTTCGCGGATTGGGTTTTTAATATGCGATGTTTTGGTGACAAGCGTACGCGTATGCGCTATGTCGATACTATAACGTCCTTTTATATGTGTTATGGAAAAAGCCATATTTATCGAGAGGAAGATAAGGAGTTCCATGAGAAAAAATTTCAACTCGCGAAAAAATACCTCGGAGCATATCCTGTAATCTTGATTTGGCTGGAATCAAACGTACTGGATAGGGTAAAAGCTTTCTTGTTTAGGGTGACAAGATCGGTAGAAATGGGCATTTTTTTTCTACGGAAGAAACAGGAGACGTGGAATTTTGGAATTCACAGGGCTCAGTTGATCTGTAGTAGAAAAGAAAAACCAATGGCAAAAGCTGAAATACAGGCAACGGTTTATTCGTTTGATGTTTTTGACACCTGTATTGTTAGAAGTGTTTCAAAACCGACAGATCTGTTTTTTCTTTTGGCAGAAAAGATGCTGGGAAGAAGCGAGAATGTCGGACGTTTAGAGGGACTTGTTAGATTGAGGATAGAAGCCGAAAAGAGGGCAAGAAGGAAAGCTGACGGAGAAGATATTGATATCTCGGAGATCTACGACAACTTCCCTGAGTTGCAGTTGTGGGGTATCTCGCCGAAGGAAATGATGCTGAAGGAAGTAGCTCTGGAATACAAGTTAGCATATCCGGTTTGCCAGGTTAGATCTGTTATTGAGAAATTGAGAGCACAGGGAAACAGTATTGTTTTTATATCCGATATGTACCTCCCGGAAGAAAATGTACGCAGGATGTTAAAGAAGTGCGGGATGTTTTCAGATGGAGATCGTCTGTATGTTTCGAGTCGCAGTAAGCTCACAAAAAGAACCGGCAATCTTTTCAGACATGTTCTGAAGATGGAAAAAATTTTACCGCATCAGTTAGTTCATCATGGTGACGATTCCATATCCGACGTAAAGAACCCCGCTAAAATAGGCATACATGTCTGCAAGTTCAAAGATGCGAGTTTAACCCGGTATGAAAAAATAATCGCTGAGCAAGAAGAGGGAAATCCCGGGACAAGGTCACTTCTGGGAGGAGTAAGCAGGGTATCCCGGCTTAGTGAATCGTCTTTTTCAGAGTTCGAAGTAATGAAGAATATAGTAGCTGACGTGATAGCCCCTCTTTTGACGGGTTACGTTCTCTGGTTGTTGAAGGATGCTCAAAGAAAAGCCCTGAAAAGGCTGTATTTTGTTTCCCGGGACGGACAGATTCTGATGATGATAGCCAAGAGGTTGTCACAGAACATTTATTGCCCGGAAATCAAATATCTTTTCGGCTCCAGACATGCTTGGTTTTTGCCGTCCGTTCAAAAATGTGATCAAGCGGAACTGGATTGGCTTTTGATCGGATCAAGGACTTTTCGTGAAGCATTGAAAAAGCTTGACATAGGGGAAGAGGAGATACGGCCGCTTCTTGTCAACCATAAGGATGTTGAAGAGATCCTGGCAGAAGAACTCGACCGCAGCACCATGGAAAAGTTCTGGGAATTTATTCAGGCCCCCCCCATAGTGGATCTGATACGTGAAAAATCAAGAAAGGCTCGTAATTTAACGCTGAAATATTTCTTACAGGAAGGTCTTTTTATCGACGACAAATGGGCCTTAGTGGATGTCGGCTGGGAGTTGCGGTGTCAAGAGGCTGTCGGAAAGATAGTCAGATCATATAAAAGCGGCTCTCTGGTCAGAGGTTACTACTTAAACGTTGATAGAAGTCACAGAAGACTTGATAACATAACTAACCTTTACAGTACTTATATTGATAATAACTTAACGAACCATATTACCGGTCGTGATAAGGTCAATCTGTCTTCATATAGAGGAGTTATTGAACATATGTTCCTGCTTTCGGATCATGGTACTGTAATGGGGTATCAGGATGACGGTGTAAAGATCGGGCCTGTTCTGAAATCTATGCCTGTGACTAACTTTCAAAATGACCTGGTACCCTTTTCCCAGAACATGATATTGCTCTATGTTGACAAATTCATGGAAAATGGGTTAATTGATCGAGATCTGTGTGATATACGAGATCTTTCTCCAAGGCCTGCTCACAAGTTCTTAACTGTCCCTCAAAAACATGAGGCGGAAACAGCCTCAAAAATACCGATCTTCGCGGAGCAAAGACACGAAGCATCCCGCGCGGAACCATTATGCCGAAAAATGACTTTAGCCGATCTTTTGCCTACGAGACTCAAAAGATGGGGAGGATTTCGAGATAATATCTTTTTTACATGGATCGAGGGCAGTTTAGCATTATCGGGAACGGTGGTAAGGCAGGTGTTTTCTTATAAACAGATAATGAAAAAAATAGTTCGACGAAAATAAAGGATTATAGTTGTGTGGTTTCTGAATTCAGTGGGACTCTGGACCGGGTATTCTTCCATTCCTCCTATGTGTTCGGGAGGCAAATCACAATCATTCATCATTAAAATATTCAATCCCTGGCTCATGCTTGTTCATTAAATCTAATATCTTATTCTCTTTCTCTTTGTATATCGCGAAATTCGAT
The DNA here is from genome assembly GCA_041667545.1 of Candidatus Omnitrophota bacterium. GTDB lineage: Bacteria > Omnitrophota > Gorgyraeia > Tantalellales > Tantalellaceae > SLID01. Next base: position 9,170 of record JBAYES010000057.1, read on the forward strand.
TTTTTTTTATGAGATATCCCCCAAAAATGCGTTATCAAATCATTACTGGGCAGTGAAATAACTTTATATCCCAACAACTGCCCACGACAACAATATTCAGTATCACTCCACATGTGGCTATAATTATCATCATCTTTTCCACTAACAGTGGATCGACCCTCTGGTTTTAACCCACCCAAATTATCCCATAACTTTTTGCGAGTAGCCATACTCCAACCAGTAATTTCCCTAATATAATTCTTGAACGGACCCTGTTTAATTAAACACTTATCCCTAAATAATTCCTCAGTACAATAAAAACCACTACTTACTAAATCATTGAAAAATGCCCGCCCCCCTCTCCTTTCAAAATTATGACAATTACCAGGTGTTCCAGTCATCCCACATTTTGGGTCTAATTCCATAGGTTTTATTCTTTCTGTTAACCAACCATCCTTGTTTATACAAACATCACTATTCAATAATAACAAGTACTCACTATCTTCATCTGCTAAACACCTAGCCAAATTATTACCTTTACTAAAAAATAAATTATAATTTAATCTTACGTATTTAAAATTATCCCACCTTATGCTACTTAACCACTTATGGCTACCATCAGTTGAACCCTGATCTACCACTATTATCTCAAAAGGTGGTTCATTCTTACTATGTGCCATTAATGATAAAAGCGTTAGTTTAGTAAACGATAATGTGTTATAAGATAAAATCAAAATGGAAGTTTTTCCATATTTATTTATAAACTTACTCGGCATAGTTTTTTTTTCTGGGAGGAAGGACATACCCATAACATTATTATCTCCCTACAACGATAAACCGTTTTATCTAATAAAAATTGCCTATAACTTGTCTCCTCAACTTCTCTATCTTTCCGCCAGCTATTGTTTCTAAAATAATACCATCCCATCCGTCCCAACATTCGTGCAATAGTCCCGTTCCCCCCTCTTTTAGGGCCATCCGCGTTTCTCATACATCGTCAGTTTACCCTAAGAACATTCGGGATGCAATATTTTCTTAAAAATCTCCCATTTTGGTTTGGGAGCGGCCAAAACCGGAAATTTCTCTCCTATACCTACCCGGATCAGGCAATATTCCTTGAGGGTAGGTCGTCATAGTACGGTTCTGTGATAAGATACGCGGATACGGTATTTTTTGGTGAAGAATGCGCCTTCAAACCAAATGAGAGTATTTAATCCGGTTTTTTAGTTACGACTTTAGCTTCCGTTTTGATCATTTTACCGTTAAATTGGCGCCTTTCAAGCAAAGTTTTCTTTTTCAGCATATCACGCCCTTTAAGTATGGACTCCCTGCGCCCGTAATAGACATCGTCCGGTGTTACATTGCTTATTCCTTCATGATACCGCCTGGAGTTGTAAAATTCGATAAACGAACCTATGGCCTCTTTCAGTTTTTCCGGGCTATCCCATACGTGCAAGAGAATGACTTCTTTGGCGCTTTTATGGTATCTTTCGATCTTGCCGTTAGTCTGCGGATGAAAAGGCGCCGTTAGTATGTGCCCAAGACCCTTGGCTTCAAGATAGTCGCCAAAATCTTTAGAGATCAGCGCCGGGCCATTATCCGTTACAAGTCTTACTTTGTCGATGCCTGGCTCTGTTATCGCCGTAAACTCGCATGCCTTCTCGACGACATCGCTAAAGTCATCTGCCGTCATAGATGTTTTCAAGTCCCACGATAAGATCTTTCTCGAATAATCATCAAGTACGCTTATAAGATAAAACCATCCCCACCGGTCGACCTTCAGATAAGTGGCATCTGTTTGCCACTGCTGGTTTATACCGGTAGTTTTTATATTGTATTCGTTTGATGCCGGGAATGTCTTACATGTGGATTCTTTCACAAGACCATGAGCCTTTAGCCGGCGGTATACCGTTGACTATGATACGCTAAACCCCTTATTGTCAGTGACGTGTAGGGCCACCTCTCTTGGTGACCATTCGGGGTTCAAAAGTGCTACCTCCACGATCATCTGTTCTTCTTCAGGTTTTATCTGATTCCATTGCCTGACCCTGCGCGGCTTATTGTCCACCAGCCCCTCGGAACCATACTTTTTTAGTTTTGACATCCATCTATAATAAGTGGATTCCGGAACGCCGTATTTATCCAACGTCACGCTTTTACTCAATTCAGACGAACCCTTACCTCATCGGTAGTCGCATTACGCAGGGAGGCACGTGTAAGACCATTCTTTCCGGCCTCGAGGAATTCCTTTGACCACTTGTAATATACGGCGGCAGCGATGCCTTCTCTCCGGCAAAGATCGGTTATTGGTACGTCACCTCTCAACCCTTCAAGAACAATACGGATCTTTTCATCAGGGGTGAACTTCCGGCGGGTGTACTTGCGGACTTGCTTTACTACGTCTTTGGGGTTTGTCATTTTCCTGCTCCTTTTCGGGATATTATCCCGATTATGGAGCTAAAATCGCTAACTTTCAAGGATATTCCCACTAGTGGGAATATCCTTGAATCCTCTCCAGTCAAACACTCCCACTTTTGCTGACGTCAAACACCTCTTATCTGTCCCGCATGCGGCGGTACTATGCGTATTGTCACGTTCATAACCGAGAGAGATGTGATCGACAGGATACTTTCCCATCTGGGCGAAGTCTCCGAACGCGCGCATTCTCCGCCAAAAGCCGTATCCTCGGAGCTTATCGCAGAACCGTACTATGACGACCTGCCATCAAGCGATATTGCCTGATCCGGGGAGGGGAGAGAAGTGCCCGGTTTTGGCTGCTACCGAACCGGAATGGTGAATTTTCGAGAAAATATTGCGTCCCGGATGTTCTTAGGGTAAACTGGCGATGTATGAGAGGTACGGTTGGGGCTAAGAGCGGGGGAGGCGGGTTTGTTTCACGAATGGTGGGAAAAGCAAATTCCTATCAGTATCAATAATATTACTTTGGAAATCATTGAAGAATTTCATGGGGGCAAACTTATATATGAAGATTGGCGTTCCTTAAGAGATCATATTTACATAAATTCTGAAGAACGCAAATCTGAGGGAAGGATAGCA
>JBAYES010000058.1:0-12054 GCA_041667545.1 Candidatus Omnitrophota bacterium
AGTGACGAAGCCCTTCGTATCGTGATAAAAGCTATGGCTCAGGATTTCGGCAGACTTGGCATAGGGCCGAATCAATCTCCCTTCAACGTCTTTGCGAGGAATGAACGAAGTGAGTGACGAAGCAATCTCAATAAATATAATAGGTTATAAGGTTGCTTCGGTCGCTTCGCTCCCTCGCAATGACGTGAAATTGCTATTTTGCAGAATTCTATGTACAACACGAAAGGAGATCAGAATGAAAATTAAACGGGGTTTTATCTTTATTTGCGCTTTAGCGGCTGCCGGGTTGATGTTAAGCTCCCGGGCCTTGGCCTACGGCAGCGGGGATTTTCAGTATTGGAATACGAATGGGATAGAATGGAAGGCGCGTAAGGACTGGAAAGTGGCTTTGGGCGAAGAATTGCGTTTCGGCGGAGCGGCAGGGGAGTTACATTATCAACATACCGATATTGATGCTGTATATTCGGGAATAGCGCCCTGGCTGGATATTAAGGCCGGTTACCGGCACATATTCAATAAAGGGAAAAAGCATTGGGAATACGAAAACGCGCCCAACTTTAATGCCATAGTAAAGTTTGATGTTTGGGGATTTAAGGTGAGCGATCGTAGCAGGATTGAATATCGTAACATTGAAGATAAAAAAAATAACTGGAGATACAGGAACCAATTGAAAGCCCGGTTCTCGCTGAGATTTGAAAAAGTTGAAGTTGCCCCTTATCTGGCGGATGAGATCTTTTTGGATTGTTCCAACAGGGGGGAGCTAACGCGTAACAGGCTGTATTCGGGTATAGAGCTTGGAATGTTCAAGCATATTGTTGTGGACGTATACTACCTTTGGCAGACCTCTAAAGGCAAAAGCGGATGGGTGGACTATAATGTCCTGGGGACGAAGTTGAAGGTGTCGTTTTAGGGGGAAGGGGCGAAGAGGTAAGGGGTAAGAGGCAAGGGCGGAGTGGAGAGGTTTTGTCTTTAAGTCAATAAAAATACGATATTTTCATATTTTATTTGACTTAAGAGTAATTACTGGGTAATATATAGTCATGAAACGTAAAATAACCGCAAAATTGCTTGAATGGAAAAACAATAGCTTGCGGTATCCCCTCATAGTTTATGGAGCAAGGCAGGTTGGAAAGACCTATATTGTCAATGAATTCGGTAGAAACAATTATGAAAACGTTATTTACGTTAATTTTGAGACCAACCCGGCCATTGCCGCTGATCTTGAGAGTGATATTTCCCCGGAACACATTATAAATTGCCTGGAGATCTTCTACAAGCAGAAGATAGTCCCCGGAAAAACCCTTATTTTCTTTGATGAGGTGCAATCTTGCGCCCGGGCGTTAACATCGTTGAAGTATTTTTGTGAGAACGCTCCGGAGTATCACATTATCGCGGCGGGGAGTCTTTTGGGAGTCGCGCTTAATCGTGACAAAGGATCTTTTCCCGTGGGTAAAGTGAACATGCTCCACCTTTATCCTTTGGATCTCGAGGAATTATTATTGGCTGTGGGCGAGGAGAGATTGACGGAGGAAATACGCGCTCATTACGCTGATAACGCTTCATTATCGCCCATACTTCATGAAAAAGCGATCGACCTCTATAAAAAGTATTTGATCGTAGGAGGGATGCCGGCTGTTGTGAATGAGTATGTTCGGAGTAACAGGCTCCTGGACGCGGCCAGTGTGCAGGCGATGATAATCGACACCTATATCGCGGATATGGCAAAATATGCCACGCCCTCCGAAACTACCAGGATCATGGCGGCTTTTAAGTCGATACCGGCGCAATTGGGAAAGGACAACCGGAAATTTCAGTACAAGGTCATTCAGAGGGGTGGTTCCGCCTCGATGTTCGGAGCTTCGATCGATTGGCTATGCGCCGCCGGATTGGTCATAAAGTGCAATAAGGTCGAACATGGGCACATCCCTTTAGCGGCTTACCAGGATCTTTCAAGTTTTAAGCTATACATGGGGGACATTGGTCTTTTGACCTTGAGGTCCGGTATGCCGGCGCATAATATTCTGACGAGCGTTCAGGGGCACAATATTTTTCTGGGAGCGATCGTTGAGAATTATGTGGCTAATCAATTGAGGATACATTGGAACGATCTTTATTATTGGAGTTCGGCGCATACGTCCGAAATAGATTTTATTATTCAGTCCGGGGATAGGGTTATTCCCGTGGAAGTTAAATCGGGCGCCAATACACGGTCGAGGAGTTTGTCGGTGTATAAAGGGAAATATAACCCCCCATACGCGATAAGGATATCCGCGAAAAACTTCGGCCTCGAGAATCAAATAAGATCCGTTCCTTTGTACGCGGTTTTCTGCATTGATCATCCCCTGTAGAGGACAACGTAAGAAAAGTCACATTAAAAAAATCAGAAGAAAATGTCACCGGAAAAATGGGTTTGAGTTGGATTACGCATTGCCTGTAACATTTCAGTTCTCCGCAGTAAAATCCAACACCGTCATCACGAGGAGCCCTGTACCGGAGCGAAGCGACTGGTACAGGGCGACGAAGTGATGACGGTGTTGGGAATTACGTAGAAAACTGAAATGTTACGATTTGTTTGGCAAGTTCAGGAATCTCGTAAATTAAAATATACCCTTTAGGGTGTATTATTAAGATTTTTTATCTTATTTAAGAAATTTTCTTGCTAAAAAGCTTGCCTTTATACCCTTTCGGGTGTATATTTAATATATGAAAAACATTGGGAAGACGATAAAGGATCTGCGAAAGAGGTCTGGGCTTGATCAAGTTGAGTTTGCTATGAGATCGGGGGTGGGCCTTAGATTCTTGAGGGAACTTGAACAGGGTAAGACAACAGTGCGTTTGGACAAGGTCGATAAAGTACTTGATTTTTTGGGACATCATCTTGAGGTTATCAGAAATGGCAGGGGATAAGAAGCGCAAAGCAGAGGTTTATTATAGCGGCCAGCCGGCTGGTATTTTGGAAGAGACCGGCCAAGGGTATCGTTTTCAATATCTTTCGGAATATCTTAACGCGGGCCAGCCGGTATCATTATCTTTGCCTTTGAGGGAAGAGGCTTTTAAGTCAGCTTTTTTGTTCCCGTTCTTTGCCGGGATGAATCCGGAAGGATGGTATCGTGATATCGTTTGCGCGACAAGTAAGATAGATCCGGCTGATGAATTCGGTATTTTACTGGCGACGGGGGAAAATACGATAGGCGCGGTTACTGTTAAAGAAAAAGGTGTTTTATGAAAAGATCGAGATCATCGTGGCACAAGGTTTTTGGGGTTGAACGGGAACCGGCCATTGATCTTACATTATCGGGGGTTTCATTGAAGGCTCAGGAGATGGTCGGGAAGATGTCCATTTCCGGGGTGCAGCCAAAGCTTTCAGTGAGATTGGCAGATAAAGGCGGAGTTCCCCGATTGGAAGTTAGCGGCGATAGCGGGGAGTATATTTTGAAGCCTCAGGTCCAAACATTTCCTGATCTTCCGGAAAACGAAGAACTTTGTATGAGTATTGCCGAAGCCCTGGGGATAGACGTTCCGCCGCATTGTCTGGTGCATTTAAAAGACAACAGCCCGGCATATGTTGTAAAGCGTTTTGACCGTGCCGGCCGGCGCAAGATACATCAGGAAGATTTTACCCAGATCCTTGGAAAGACCGACAAATATGACGGTTCTGTTGAGGAGATCGGGAGGAAACTCAAAGATGTTTCCGATATACCCGGTCTTGACGCGCAATTATTCTTTGAGCGGGTAGTTTTTAATTTTCTCATAGGCAATGGCGATGCTCACGCGAAGAATTACTCGGTTCTTTACGATGAGGAGGGCAGGGTGCGGCTTTCCCCGGTCTACGACATAGTCTGTTCCAGGATAGTTATTCCCCGAGAAGCGGAAGAGTCGGTTTTGACCATTCAAGGCAAAAAGAGCCGGATCAAAAGAAAAGATATTGATCTTTTGGCTGATCATTTGGGTGTTCCGGAAAAGGTCCGCTTTGCCAGGTTCGTGGGGCAAGAAGACCGCATAAAAACAATGATCGCCGCGTCCCTTCTCTCCAAAGACTTGGCCGAGGCCTTGAGCGAGCTTGTTTTTGAGCGGTTCCGAAGGCTTGAGTTGTAGGGGCAAGGGGGTAAGGGGTAAGAGGGAAGGGCTAAGAGAAATGGGTAAAGGGCAGGGAGTTAAGTACGAAGTAGTGAATAAAGTTCAATTATTAAACGAAATGATATGCATTTTGTATAATGTTTTGACAAAATGCATACATGATGGTATACTTGTGACATACAATAGGGATAAAGGTGTATATGGACATTGACCGATTACTTGAATTTGACCGTCTTGCCAGGAAAGACGGAGAAAAATATAAGAAGAAACGTGAGCTATATAACGTCATTTCTCATGATTCCGGAGCGCATTTTACCGGGATAGTTGGCCCTCGTGGTGTAGGAAAGACCATAATATTGAAACAATTAGCAGTGGCAAATGAAAAGTCATTTTACATGTCCTTGGATACAATTGAGGGCGATCTATTCGATATTATCAAATTTCTAAATGAAACGATGGAAATAAAACTATTTCTCTTAGATGAGGTTCATATTTACCCGCGATTTGAAGCTGATCTTAAGAAGTTGTATGATATTCTCGATATCAATGTGATCTTTACGAGTTCTACGGCTTTGGGAATGTATGGATCGGGGTATGATCTATCGCGGCGAGTTCTGCTTTACACCCTTCACCCTTTCTCATTGCGGGAATATGCCGGGTTTAAATATGGTCAGGATTTTTCAGCACTGACACTTAGGGATATTGTAGATGAAAAAGTTGCCCCGGATATTTTTAAGGCGGGGGAATATTTTCGATCGTATATCAAAGGAGGCCTTATGCCTTTTGCTTTGCAGGAACCTCAGCCGTTAAGGCTTTTGGAAAACATCCTTAAGACGGTTATTCGCAAAGATGTTCCCAATATCGCGAGGCTTTTAACTGATGAGCTGGATAAGATAGAGAATCTTGTGCGTTTCATAGGCCTTTCCGGGGTGGACGGAATAAACTATTCATCGCTCGCGCGAAACGCGCATATTACAAAATATAAAGCGGAACAGTACGTTTCGCTTTTAGAACGCGCGTTTGTTTTGCATAGGATCTTTCCCGTGGGGAGTAATGTGATGAAAGAGCCAAAGATAATTATGGCTTTACCATATCGTCTTTTATATAAGCCTTTTGATGAGGCGATCGGGGGACTACGGGAGGATTTTTTTGTGGGAGCCCTAAGGGCTTTGGGTAAAGAAATTTTCTATCTTAAATCCACAAGGGGAGCTAAAACTCCGGATTATCTTGTTCGGGATCTTGAGGATATTGTTTTTGAGATCGGCGGAAAAAGCAAAGGTAGAAGCCAATTCAAGGGCATTGATATCAAAACGAAGATCATTCTTGCGGATGGATACGATATGGCCAACGGGAAGAGGCCTTTGTTTCTTGCGGGGATGATTTGAGCGTGATGTTGAGCAAAGAGCAAAGACGGAAGGAGTAAAAAGCATTCTGCGTGAATGGCCGATGGGGGTTTAGATGGCGCGCATAAAACAACACTATCCCATTATTATACTTACGATCCTGGCGGGGGTTCTGCTGTTCGCTAATTTGGGGAACCAGTATCTGTGGCAGGACGAAGCCGAGACGGCTTTGTTGGGCCGGAGAGTGCTTGAATACGGCTATCCGCGTGCCTATGACGGTAAGAATCTTATCAATCCCACCATCAGGACGTCGTTCTCCGAGGATTATGGCTGGCGGTATCATCCATGGGGGCAGTTTTACATAACGGCGGCGGCGTTCCGCTTGTTCGGTGAAAGCAATTTTTCGGCCAGGGTTCTTTTCGCTTTAATGGGGCTTTTGAATGTACCGCTTTTGTATATTCTGGCTTTACGGCTGACACGGGAAAGATTTACGGCTTTAACGGCATGCGTTCTTACCGCGTTTTCGGTCAACTATCTTCTTTTGATGAGGCAGGCAAGGTATTACGCCCCGGCGGTCTTTCTGGTTCTTATCTCGCTTATTTTTTATAGCCGGTATTTGGAAAGACGTAAGCTGCGTGATATTCTGCCGGTCTATATGGCGCTTACCGCTCTGGGGTATACCGTGCATGGCATGTTCGTTCCGGTTTTCGCGGCTATATGCCTGCATTATTTTATTTTTGGGTTTGACAGGAAAAGCTTTTCGGTGTTCGTGATGTTCGCGGCCATAACTGCCGGCAGTGTGGCGCCTTGGTTCTTATATTCTAATAGCGGAGCGCATGTCGCCGCAATAACGGCAAAGAGATTGTGGCAGAATTTTGAGTTTCAGGCGCGGATGATAAATAAGTTCATCATGCCGGTTTTTTTCTTTCTTAGCATTTATGCCGCGCGGATATTGTGGAAAAAACGCTGGAAAATAGCGTTATCCAGCGGTGAAAAACGGGCGGTGAAGCTGATCTTGCCTGTAATAGCCGTTAGTATGGGGGCGTTCCTGTTTGACGAGGAACGCAACTTCAGGTATCTGGTTTATTTTATTCCGTTACTTGCTATTGTCCAGGGCATGATACTTTTGAGGCTCTTTCGGTATAACAGGGCTCTTTTTGCGGTATTTCTGGCGCTTACGGTTTTTACAGGCGTGTTTAATATGGGCAGGTTCGAGCTCTATTTTCCCAAATATCTTTATGAAATAACTCATGATTATGACGGTCCCATTGAGGGGATAGTTAAATTCTTGAACGCTAACGCGAAGAAAGGCGATGAGGTCAAGATAATATACGGCGATATCCCGGTAATGTTCTATACCGGTCTTAAGGTCGATAATTTGGGTATTTACGATGATGAACATATGCCCGAATGGATAGTTTTCAGGAAGGACTGGGAAGGGTCTCTTGACAGTCCTTATTATAGGAAGGTGGGAGCGATGTATAAAAAGCATGTTCTTGACTATCCGGATATAAAGTGGGAAAATCGCCCGGGGGATCTGGGGTATCATAAGTTTTGGACTGTAAAAGACGCTCCGGGTGTTATAATATATGAGAGGGTAGGGCAAAGGGGTAAGAGGTAAGGGGTAAGAGCGAAGGGCGAAGAGGTATATGAGAATAGGGTTTGATGCCAGGATGGTGACGCATCCGGGGATAGGGCGGTACATCAAGAGCCTTCTTCCCGAGATGATAAAACAGGCCGAGGATGACGAATTTGTGGTTTTCGGTAATGTGTCGGTTTTGGAAGAGATCATGCCGAGGGGAAGGGTTCGCCTGGTTAAATGGAACGCGCCGATATATTCCGTGCAGGAACAGATCTTTACTCCGTATCACGGAGAGGCTCTTGATATCCTGCATGTTCCTCATTTTAACGTTCCTCTTTCTTATAGCGGGAAAATGGTGGTTACTATACACGACCTCATATACCTTCTTTCCCCGGAATCTGTGCCGTCTCGCATAGCAAGGACGTACGCGTCTTTTATGATCTCCCGGGCTCTTAAGAAGGCGGGAGGGGTTATATCGGTCTCTAAGCACACCGAAGCGGATCTTGTAAGGATCTTCGGGAAAGAATACGCGTCCAAGATAGATGTGGTTCATGAAGCCGGAGGGAGGGATTTTCATAAAATAGACGATAAGACGCGTATAGCTGATGTGAGGAGCAGGTACAGGATAGACAGGAACATCATTCTTTATGTGGGCAGCGTAAAGCCGCATAAAAATGTGGGTACTCTTTTAAAGGTCTTTGAGCTTTTGAGGGCCTGGGATATTCCTCATCAGCTCGTTGTCTGCGGAAGATGGGACAAGAAAGAGGATGAGCTTAAAAATATGCTTAAGGGCAGATACATAAGGTATCTGGGGGAGGTGCCATCTAAAGATCTCGCGGTGCTTTATAGTATCGCCGATGTTCTGGTTCATCTTTCTTTATATGAGGGGTTTGGGCTTACCGTTCTTGAGGCAATGCAATGCGGAACGCCTGTTGTTTCGTCAAACAGTTCATCTCTTCCGGAAGTTGTGGGAGATGCCGCTTTTATGGTGCCGCCTGAAGACGTGCGGAAGGCGGCCGATGTTACATATAACGTGCTTATGAGCAAAGAACTTTCCGAAGGACTTATTGAAAAAGGAATAGAAAGGTCACGCGAGTTTTCCTGGGCGAAAGCCGCGAAGGAAACACTGGAAATATACCGCGGAGTAGAGTCTGATGTCTGATCTGACCCCCTTTGTTGTAAAAATATCGTACAGCGCGAAGAGGAAAAGGACCGTGAGCGCAAGGTTGGAGGGTGATGTTCTTCTGGTCACCGCGCCGAGTAATATAAACAAGGATCGGCTTGAAAAGATCGTTGAGAAATTAAAGGGTCGAATTAACAGCAGGCGGCAAAAGGCCCGGCTTAAGAAAGACAGGCCGCTTGAGGAAATCACTCAAAAGATCAACAGAAAATATTTTGAAAATAAGCTCAATGTAAGATCGATAGAATATTCGCACCATCAGAAAAAAAGATACGGTTCATGCGATCACGTCACCGGGACCATAAGAATTTCCAGCAGGATCAAAGATGTCCCGGAGTGGGTGCGGGATTACGTTATAGTTCACGAGATGGCTCATTTGATCGAGCCCAATCATGGAAAGGAGTTTTATGAATTGGTGGCCAGGTATGAGCTGGCGGAACGGGCGCGGGGCTACCTCATGGGAATGACGGGGCCGGGTTTTTCCGACGACGTTTAGACGGTTTTTTGATGGCCGCAGAATGTTAGTGTGAGCGGCCGTTTTTTTTGCGCGCTAATTTATCTAAGAGTAAAAAAGTCTTGACAGAAAATCAAAAAATGTTATAATTATCTCGGATGCCGAGGGGGAGTAAGAACCTTAAACCGGGAGGAGCGAAATGAAAACGCTAAAACCCTTCGGCGGAGCAAAAGCGACAAAGATAATTTCCCTCCTTGTTTCCTCCATATTTTTATTTCAGCAGATAGTCTGGGCCTCCGGAGGCGTATTGGCCTCGGACGGCGCGAACGGCGATGTTAAGCTGCCGGAAGATATCGGTTCTTTTTCCGTGATGGCGCAAAACACCGTTGAGAACAAGAACTCTATTGAGGAGTTCCAGCTTCTCTCAACTTCCTCCGTTAACCCCGTAACTTCACACGACATGGAATACGACCGTTCAGAGACAGTGGACGGTGTCACCTACTATTACCTTAACGATATATTGCAGGAAGAATCCCACCCCGACGGCAGCGCATATGTGTATTTGAAATACACTTCTTCCGGGGAGGTAGAAGCGTATAAGTACTACGGGTCCCGGGGGAGATATTTTTACACGCATACCGAATTTTACGATGATAACGGCGAGTATACAGGCAAAAGGACGGAGTATATCGACGGCAGCGCATATGAGTATGACAGGCATGACCGGCTGGTGGAAAGGATATACCCCAACGGATATTCCCGGAGACACGAATATTACGCTGACGGGAACTACAATAAAAAGCTGTATTCCCGGCCTGACGGTTCTTTATACAGCCTTTATGAATATTATTACGACGATCAGGGAATCTATAAAGGGTATTACTGCAGACAGTGGGATGGTATAGAGACCGGTTACAACGCTTCCGGACAGATCACAAAACGTGTTTATCCTAACGGAGAATATTGGATATACGAATATCTCTACGACGGCGGTGATAATACCGTCGAGGCCCATTATGATCCGGATGGCTCGCTTTACTACCGTTACGACTATTATTACGGGGATAGCGCGGAGTATCTGGGGTACTCAGAGATATACGGTAATGGCATGGAAAGTCATTACGATGCCGGCGGGAGGGTTGTAAAACTTGTCTTTGCGGGAGGAGGGCACCATACATACGAATATTATGAGGATGGGAAGGAGAGGATCAGGGCGTTTTATGGCGCCGACGGGTCACTTTCACGCCGGGATGACTACTATTACGATGCCGGAGGCGAATTTCTGGGATATTTGCAGTTATACTCCGGAGGTATGGAATTTCATTACGGCGCGAACCGGCGTTTGTCGAAAATGGTCAACCCCGACGGCGCTTACAGTGTTTATGAGGACTATTTCGAGGGTACCGGACGTGCCAGGTTCGTAAAGGAGTATGCCGCGCGGGGCGAGTTGACGAATTTCGCCGAATATGACAGAGAAGGCAATGTTGTTCTGAGTTTAGATCAGATAGCGGGCGGATACGGTATAACAACGGACGATGACGGGTCGGTATCAACATATATTTTTGACGAGAATGATAAAGCGTTCAAGAACACATTCGTTGACGCGGTCAACGGTGTTTTTACGGTTTACAGATGGGATTCAGAATGGGGCCTTACTTCAGTGAGCAAAACATACCGCGACGGCACTGAAGAAATATACGAAATTCTGGATACCCATGATGACGGGTTCCGGCTTATTGAAAAAAAGATACCCGCGCGGAATTTTGTAACGGGATTTAACCTTCCGTGGATCAATTACGGGTACGATCTGGGTAAACTGCCGGGTTCTGATCACCATATCGGGTTTTCTTCGACAAAAGATGAACTATACCGGCAATTTGATCTCTGGAAAGGCAGTTACGCCAGAGTGTTCCTTTTCGGAGATCTCCGTTCGAGCATCGAGTTTAATGAGGATGGGTTCCCGGTAAGTTTTACCGGCAAGGTCTATGAGGATATGCGCGTATTACTGGATGCCGCGGAGATGTTTGATATAAAACTCATACCCGTACTTTTTGACTATACCATAGCGGATGGCGTCACGGAGGAGGGTATTTACGAGGTAGGGGAACATCCGGAACTCTTCACCGATACCGCGAAGCGCGAGGCGCTGCTGGGCCTTTTCGGGGATTTTTTCGATGAATTTGCCGGCGCCCCGTCGGTTTACGCGTGGGATATTATCAACGAACCCGAATACGCGTCGGCGGTGTCCATGCCGGAAATGAAAAGTTTCATTTCGGCGTTCGCGGGCGCCATACGCGCCGGATCGAACGAGGCCCTGGTTACCGTGGGCAACAAAGACAGATCGTCCATGTCGGACGATTTCACCGATCTGGGGCTGGACCTGTACCAGTATCACCACTATGACCATTTCGGAGAAGATCTTTTGCTGGGGTATTCGGCGGGGGAATTTGGTCTGACGAGGCCGGTCTTTGCCGGTGAGCTTGAGCCGGACAATATAACCGGAAAACTTGATGCTCTCTATTACAACGGGCATTCCGGAGGGTTATTCTGGCAGGACGATCATTACACCATAAGCGGCAGCGGATATGACGAAATAAAAGGATATTTCCGGGGTATTAGCGCGTTTTATGAGTACCATCCGTCCGGAAGAAAATACAGGGAAACGTACAGTAACGGCACGGTGAAAGAATTTGAGGATACCCCGTTCTATGAAGACGGGAACGGACGGCTTATAAAGGAGACGCTGCCCGGAGGCGCGTATAAGACATATGAGTACCGGGACGCGTCGGATATTCCCCTCGCGATAAGATATTACCTGCAGGGAGAGACCGATTTTAACTTGTATCATGAAGAAGAATTCGATGAGGAGGGCAGTCTTTATGTCTCGACATCGTACTATCCGGACGGAATAAACAAAAAGGAAATACGTTACGCGGACGGAACATGGACGAAATACGGCCTTTCCGGGGAGGCTATAGAATATGCCGCTATTATTGACGGAATAGAGGCGGTCTATTCCGCTGACGGTAAGATCGCGTATCTTTTGGACGGTACATACAGGGAGGACAGGTCATATGTATATGAAGGAACGGATGTGAAATATACCCTCGCTATTAATGAGGGTACAGTTAAGGCCGCGAGGGACGGTGAATATACAGAGACCGATCTTATTTCACGGGAAAAGACCGTTTCGTCCCCGGGAGAGGTAACAGTTGATTATACGGGCGGTATATCGGTGGGATATGCCGATGGTGTCATCAGATCGGTATCGGTGGAGAACGGATATGTGAATTTCTATTCCGAAACGGGCGTGGAAAGCCAGAACAGCTCGAACGGCGTTCTATACGAATTTGATGAGCAATATCTTAAAAGGGCGTCCACTCCCGGAGGGAACGTATACGAATTCAATACCTCGTAT
>JBAYES010000059.1:0-11802 GCA_041667545.1 Candidatus Omnitrophota bacterium
AAGGCGGGTAAAGCCCTTCGTATCGTGATAAATGCCATGACTCAGGATTTCGGCAGACTTTGCATAGGGCCGAAGCAATCTCTCTTCGACGTCTTTGCGAACCCGCCGAAGGCGGGTGAAGCAATCTCAATAGATACAATAAGTTATGAGATCACTTCGTCGCCCCCTTCGGGGGCTCCTCGTGACGACGGCGGAGGACTTTACTGCAGATAACTGAAATGTTACACCGCATAAAACCTGCAGGGTTTCCCTCAACTATCTTAAACACACAGCCGTAAAATAAACGGGCCGATTATACCGACATAAGGGCTTTTTCGTACCCTTTTATAGTTCGACGGAGCTCTTCGATATCGACCGGCACTATCGCCTTCATGGTGAAACATATTATCCCCGGTAGAGCGGCATTGAACGCCGTTACAAGTTCCTTTATGTTCCCGGGCAATACCGAGGGCGGTCTATTATCATTAGCGAGTATGCGCACTATCATCTGATACTGCTGTGATATTATTCCTTCCGGCATATTGACAAATAGCATCCCCTCAAGTCCGGCGCCTTTCATACGCATCGCGCGCATGTCGCCTACCGCGATGTTTTTCGGCTCAAGCCCCTCGACATTAAAAGTTTCCCCTATGTCTTTAGCTATATCGTCAAGCACGTCCGTGTCGTTAACGCTTATCATAATGCCCTCAGCGCTTAATTCCCGGGCGTTCTCTCCTATCCGGCCGAGAAGCCAGTCAATATCGCGGCCCGATCCCTTTAAACGGTCTTGAAATTCCGACGAAAACCGCAAATGCAGTTTTACCGGATACTCGCCGCGGAACAGACTGCGGGCATACCTGTGTTCGTTTATGGCCCAGCCCAGCTCGGAAGCGTTCGTGACGCGCAGGCTCATATACTTTCCGGTTCTCAGTTTCTGTATGTCAGAAGCGAATTCTACCGCGTTACCGCTTTCCATTCGAACCGCTTTATGGATACGGTTAAGTTTAAACTGGTATAAACTCAGCCCGGAATAGTTACGCGAACGCATAACGCGGAACTGACGGGTCAATTCCGTCATCTCCGCGGCAAGTTCATCAACATCCATATCTTCGGTAGCTATTACGGCATCCCTTTTAATAAATCTCATGAACCGTGTTTCTTCGATACCGTCCAGAGTTTTTCCAACCGCCTCTTTGCAATCTTTAAGAATTGCGGGGATAGACGTTGAGCCGGGTATCATAGACCCGTCTATAAGCCCCAGGTCAATTTTCCCTTTCATTCCGGCCGCCTTACGAAGAATCTCAAGATTTTCCTCGCGGCTTCGGGCGCTGTCAAGAATTAAGAATTCAACACCCCCGAACGACCTTTCAAGTTCCTCGATAATTCCGCGGGGAACAGCCGCAAGCCCTATGATAATGCTTCCCTCATCGGGCATATCTTTTACATGCGATCCAGGGGCAAAGCCCTCTCGGGCCTCCCTTTTACGAAAGGGCCAGCCGATACTCATGATCATTCCCGACAGCAACATGAACGGCAGTCCGGGATGAGAATTGAACTTTTCGGCGAATTCCGGTATATCCATCCTGCGCGCCGCGAAACCCCCGAAAAATCCGGGGTCGTTGACGGCTTTTCCTAAAAGCTCCCGGCGGCTGCGATGCCCAAGCAGATATTGCGAGTTAAGGAAAGCCATCTCAAGACGTTTTGACAAAGGCGGTACCGGCGCCGTTTCCGCGATGGCGCGTTCTTCCGCGGATATCCTGGCCGACACTTTTACCGCTTCTTCTATTATGCGTTTCAGATTTTCTATGGCCGCTTCGGCGCCCGGGTCGCCTCTTTCCGCCATATACTCCGCTTGTTCCTTTGCCTGTTTTATTTCGGGGCCGCGTAATCCGTTGTTCTTGATAATATCTTCCAGCCCGGCAAGCTTCTTTTTAAGAAAGTCAACCCGATACTCGTTGAATTCCCTCATCGAGCTGAACATCTCAGAAGACGTTTTGAAAGTGCGGTCATCCTGGCCGGGGTCATAGCTCCAGACAAGAAAGCCGGATCCGCCAAGTTCCGCGACTATCTCATAAAGCCGCTCTTTTTTAAGCCATGCCGGGAATTCGCCCAAAATCCACGGTTTGCCGTCAGGCAATTTTGCTGCGGCGGCCTCAAGATCGGCTCTTATCTCATCATTCGTTATTCCTTCATGGGGGTAATAGTGGATAGAACAGTAATCCACGTCATCATACGATCCTTCTATCATCTTATCGTAATTTGACCCGACGGTTATGTAAACTTTGGGAGCCTTTTCATCCCTCACGGCGCGCAGACGGGACAGAAAACGCCGAAGCTTGTCCGCCGGTACCAGTGTTTCAGGCTTGTGAAGGCCTTCAGGACGGGAAGCGTCGATCGATGCGCCCCCCTCAACATACCATTCCGGTTCACTGAGCCCGATACCGATAAGCGCGTTGTGGGACCCGAATTCTTCAAGGAACGGCGAAATGAAATCTTTCAGAAAACTCTCACCGGTAACTATATCCTGGCGACCTCCCTTTATTATCTCGCGGTTATCAGACCTCAGATCCACCTCCGCGCCCATAAGGCTCCAATCGAGGTAGAACTGGACCTTTATGCCGTAATGTTCTGCCAGGTCGAGAAAAGACTTCATGTCTTCCCGGAACCGTTCGTCAAAAGCCGAGGCATAATCCTTTCCGGCGCCGAAGATCTCTCCGGAGCCCAGCATGTCCACCCTCAACATCGAAACGTTATTATCGCGCGTGCTTCTTAAAAACGAGCTGATCGCCGCGGAACGCGCGGAAACACCGTCTTCGGAAAAAAGCAAGTTCGTACTGCCGAAGAGCCGCCCGAAACCTATCTCCACACTCTGCCCGCGCCAGTTACCCCCGGTAAAAAATACCGGATGGCCGTCAATAACGAATGCCGGGCCTCTTATTTCGGCTTTGGGCCGGCCGGAACGCGCTTTCTGGGAATCCAGATATACCCGGCGTTCCTCGCCGAAAGCGTCCTTCCACATTTTGTCTATAATGCCGGCGTTTTCGGGGAAGTGTTCAAGGTGAACATCTATCAGGACCGCGACAAATCTCTTTGTAAGAACGTCCTCAACACTCGATCTTACCCATAGAGACGTAGCCTTATTATGCGCGATTATCGCGAGATGCTTTCTTATCATCAGGTCCGGTTCTTGTCCGCGCAGTTTTCTTATCCTTTCAAGTGTTTTGATCATTTCCCGAGCTATGGCATTATCGGTTACGGAATTTTCGTCCGGATACGCCCTGAAAAAACCGTCGAACCCTTTTCTCAACTCACGCGTATCATCGTCTTTCGGCATACTATCCCGGTAAGCGCGTAAAGCGCGCCAGAGCGTACGGCCTTCATTGCCGAAGTTATTTTTTATGAATTTCTTAAGTTCCTCCATGGCCGAGTCTATCTTTTTCAGTGAAAGTTCCGACTGTTTCCTGATATCTTTACCAAGTTCCCGATAGGCCTCTTCCATCTTTCCTATCAGTTCATCCTGCCTTTTTTCTTTATCGAGTTGACCGGCCGGTGTCGTGGGGCGAATACTGTTTATTTCTTTCATTTTTTCCATCAACGGAGCGAGCTTCTCCTCCTTGAATTTACCGGTCATATCCCTTATAGCAAGACCGCTTTCATTGCAGGCGCGGTTCAAGTTGAGCACGAGATCGAGCATTTCCCGGCGAAGCTCGTCATTTTCAAGGGCCCAGACAACCAGGGGAGCTGAGGGAACATAAGACCCCTGGAACTCAAGAATATTAGCCGATTCAAGCGACTTTATTGTATCTTCAAGTTCCTCCTCTTCCCGGAAAATTTTATGAAGAGCGTCTCCCGTGCTTTCATATTCCTCTTTAAGGGTTTCGGGAATATGTTTAATAGCTTTTTCTTCTTCATCCGTAAGAGGCTCTCCTGTCAGCTTTTTACGGGCCGCGCGCGCGCGCAGATCTTCCGTTCTTTCCCTGAGCCGGGCCGCTCTTATAAGTTCTCCAACCGACTCCGGAGTATTTATGCCCGTTATATTCTGACCGATAAGGTCCGGCATAAGGTACTGCCATAAACCCGGGACCTTTATGTCTCCGGGAAGCCTCAAATTTTCCGCGAGCGCTTCATAATCGGCAAGAAGCTGTTCGGTTATCATACGCTCAAACTCATCAAGGTCTTTACCGTCCCGGATCGAAAGTTCACTCGAGTCCGCTATGCCGTCTACAAGTTTTACTCCCGAGGCCGCTATGCGGGCCCTGAGTTCTTTTAGACGTTCTTCTTTCTCAAGCACGTCCTTCCGGGCCTGTTCCCAGGCGGGGTTGGCATATTTGGTAAGATTCTCTCTCAAATACTCCAAGTAAATTTCATGCGTGGAACGGATGTCCGGACCGGATTCCCACGCGCCGGCCTGCCTGAGAGTTATCCGCATTTCCCTTTCAATGTACAGCACCCAGTCGTAAGCCCGCTCGGCCTGCTGTTTGGCGCGCGCAAGATCTATCTCGGCCCTCTGCAGCCAGTAACGAGCCGCCCTTACCCTCGGCGCCTCATTCCAATAGTTTTGCCGGATGGCCGTATCTTCCTCGTTAAACTTGTTAATAAGGACTGTATATGCAATGGACGAGGCTATGACCGATACTATGGTTATGGTTATAAAGGAAAGATTCGTTACCCAGTTCTTCCATATCATGAGTTCCTGCCGAAAAGTCGACCTTTTAAAACGCAGTTCCGACACATAAGTACTCAAGGCCGGGTGCTGTGTTTTCGCCCAATAGCTGTCCAAAGCGAAGAATATCTGTTTAACCACGCAAAGCATCGTCATCATGTAATGCCCGCCGAATATGATATTGTAAAAGTTGCGGATAAGGCCGTAGCCCACCATGTACATTTTTCGGCCAAGTTCATCTCCGAATATCTTCACCAGCTTTACGGGATATTTATCTAATGTTTCGACAAGGGCAATGGCGCCTGCGGCCCATAAGAATACGTTAGAATTCAATATCAGGGACGGGAACACCACAAAAGATGTTACAAGAGAAAGCCCCGCCATTACGGACGAAATAACTCCCACCGCGATGAGTATGCGGTAAAAGATCCGCCTGGCTCCCTGTGTAAGACGTACCTGGCCGAAAGACAAGTCATCTGTCCTGCGGTCTATGCCGTCCATGGCCCACGGGGTGTCTTTTCCCTTCCTCAAAAGCTCAATTTTTTCGTCTTTAAGATCCTGCAATTGTCCTTCAACTATCGCCGGATACCTTTTCCAGGCAAGAAATATGGGTATGGCGCCGAAAACCAATTGCGAACCGTAACTGAGGAGAATTATGTATAGGCCTATTTCCGGTGTGGTTATATACGGGAATAACGCGCCGATAATGCCGTTGATCTCTCCCGACATCTGCATTACGAGCGGCCCTACACCGGGAACCCAGCCCAATAATACCGGCAGTACAAATTTGAACAATATGAACATATCCGCCGCTATATAAACGGCTATGGTAAAAAGGCCGCTCAAGGGAGCTACAATAAGATGCATGAATATGGTTGCTGCCGTCGAAAGAGCCCTCGTCGGCCCGCCCATCATCCTTATCATGTCAAAGCTTATTATGTTCCTTAAGACCATTTTTGTGATGAACCATGCCCTGTGCGGTTCGCCCCGGCTTCGTTCAGCCATTATTCTGAAACTGCGTATCGGATGGAAAATAAGAGGCAACAAACAACTGAAGAACATTAGCCCCGTTACCAGGTGCCCTATCATCCATCTGGCGACCTGCCACCATCTTTTCGGGCCGAGATGCGGCTGAGAATCTTCCTGCACTTCGGTTTCCGGGCCGTCTAACATCATAACGCGCCTGAATTCAACCAGTATGCGTACGCCCAGATCGAGGTCTTCGGTCACGTTGTATCCGTCATGGGCGCTATTGTCCACAAACCGGGAATAATGAAAGTTATTGCCCGTTCCGCCCAGGGGTATCGCTTGTATGTAGTTTATGAACCCCGCTTTAAACCCCGTATAGCCAACCACCATCCCGCCGGCATAAATTCCCGCTATTACCATGGGAACAAGAACGGCATAGGCAGGCAGTAAGGGAGCTGCCGCCGTTATGTACGGCCATATCAAGGGGAAAATATAAACTCCCGAGTTTATACCTCCGTAAAAAATACCGAGAATACTGAGGGCGCTCCTCTGGGCGACAAAACCCCCGAGTTTCATGTAAAACCATTCCATATAATTAAGCGTGGTCTGCCAGTTCGCCGTGCCGGAATAAGGTTTCTGCTGAAGCACGGTCTGTATGACCATGGGAAGGTTCCTGTCCTTGAATTGTCTTATGACATCCGTTGAATAGCGGTCTTTGCCGGTACGTTCGGTGGAAATAATATGCTCCCTTATATACCATCCCGCGAAACAGGCGGCCAATACCGCGCCGAATATCCACGCCTGGGCGCTGAACGTTATGAGATACGCCGCCGATACAGGTCCTCCGAAAAGATTCCAAGATACAAAGATCGCGAGATACCCCATAAGACCCGCCCAGATAATACCGGGCAAATGCGCTATTATTCCCCGGACATCCTTTTTCCCGGCTATTACATCAAGATTAACGTCGAAATTCCAGCGCTTGATATTATCGGAAAGCATGCGTGTGAGTCTTGCGTTTACTGCCGCTTCTTTTTTCTCCGAAGGAGAAAGAGCTTCATTTTCGGCCTTACGCTCATACTCGGCGATATCTTTACGAAGATCCCGCGGGCTGATGCCTTTCCCCTCACGTAACCTGGCGTTCAACCTGTCAAGTGTGGATTCTATGGTCATAAAACCCACGGTCTGTTCCCACAGATAACGCCTCTGGGGCCGGTCTTCAACGTCTATGAGATTGAAAGTATACGGTTTTTCCTTGAAAAATACATCATCAACCAGTATCCAGGCATTCGCCTGATTATCGGCATACGGTTTTGTCTGCGGCAGCATCGGGGTTTCACGATATATCCCTAATCCATACGAGAGCATACTGAAAACAGTGGGAGCATTGTCGGGCCTGGTAGTGGTGTAGCTCATTATTATCGTATCGGGAATGCGCCCGTCGGCTATAGCGCTTCCGACTACCCTGTTGGTGGCGAAATCTTTCGCTTCGGCGGCTATTATCGCGTCCGTTCCCGGATAACCGCTCCCCGTAATGACCTTACATACTTTTTCCACCACCTCTTCTTCGCCGAATGTCGAAACGACCAATGTGACCTTGGGATAAGGGGCGGCATCGCCTTTCAGTTTCTTAAGAAGCATTAATTCATCATAATTCAGCGCGCGGGCTATATCGAGTGTCGTCATATCTTCTTCGGGCTTACCGGCCCTTCTTACAAGCTCATCCCGGGTAATAATAGCTCTCTTGCCGATTTTATCGTCACCCACATTCGGATTGACGATAGAATTCAAAAGTTTATCCTTGTACTGCTCGGGCAGATTGGCCATAAAAAGGTAGAAATACCCCTCGAATTCATACAACGGTGAGCCCGTCTGCGGGTCTGTAACCTCATGACCATGCGCGTCATACATTTTATGTATCATAAAATCGAAAAGTTCCTTGTAAGAGAGCGTTTCGAGTATATCTACCGTCTCTCTCCCGGCTAACCTTTGCGCTTTCTTAGGATCTTTTTCGCGTAAGGTGTCCAGTATTTTTTGTGATATATTGTCCCTTACTGTTTCGTCAAGCAGCATTATCGCGTCCACAAGATCCTGTTTCACCGTGAATACCTTACCCGAACGGGACATGAATTTAAAAGCGCTCCATATGGACAGGTTCAAGTTATATAAGAACTGCGCGGCAAAGGCCGACATGGCTACAATAAAAAATACGACCACCGGAAGCAGAGGAGAAAAACTTACTTCTCTCCATTGCGGCACAAGGTTGAATATGGGCCACTTTTCAAACTGCATACGCTCGCCCCAATGGATGATGCCGTATGAGAAAGTAAAAGCCAGGTACGAGACCGCCCCGACAACCATAGGCCAGAAATGCCGCGCGATTATCGGTTTAAAACCCGATGCCCATCCTATATCCTGGGTCTTTTCGTCCCAGACATCGGATGCCGCTTCTGTCATGGCTTTTTCCAATTCAAAAATTTCCTCCGCCCGCAAAAGCGCCATATCTTCGCCCCGGTCCAAACTCTCTTTCTTTGCCCGTATCTCCTCGTCAACGAATTTTTTTATGCTATCGGGAAGATAATACGCCTTTTCATCCCACCCGGCTTCATGAACCAGCGTGTCCACCTCGTCGGCATTTCCGGCATTGATCGAACGTATTCCCTGTATTATCCCGGACGCGGCCTTTACCTCATTCTGTATACGCTCGGCATCTTTGCCGTCACGGCTCAAGACATGTCCCAGTTTTTTGAAATCGTTCTCCATGTCACGCTGGACTTTTATGGCTTTTGCCTTTATATCACGCAAGTATTCCACCTGTTCTCGGATAGTGGTTTTTTGTTTCGGCTTGCCGAAAAGCGCGTTTGCCTCATCGAACTGCGATTTAACGTCCTGCATCAAAACATTGAAGAACCGCTCAAATTGTGACCATGGGCTTATGTGCATACTCGCGTCTTCCGCAAAACGCAATATATCGTCTCGCAATAGCCCGGTGTTTACGTATTTGTTTGTATCCAGGCTGTTAACAATAAGCTCTATCCTTTCTCTCTCATATGTGTTTCCGAAACTTTCATAAAGGCGCTGTATGTAGCCGGCGATATCCTCGTCATCTCCGGCCTCAACGGCAATGATCCTGGAAAAGAAGGATCGGGGCGACAGCGGCTGAATCGTACGCACCCGCCTCGTTTTATCTATCCTGTTCATTTCGGAGATATACCTGGTCCAGATCTCCTGTCCGTTGGGCTTATCTAATGCCTCCCGCACCCTTTCATTCTCTTCCTTTATAGCGTTTACCATATTAAGGAGATCGTAAAACGTTACGGCTTTTCCGAACTCTTCTTTATAATATCCAGGATATCTGTATACAAGATTCTCCTTGAGATCCTTAGGTGAATGAGTAGGTATGCCGGTAACAACAAAACCGGGAAGTTCTTTCAGCAGGGCTTCCACTTCCCGCATAGCTTTATCTATGCGTTCTATTATGCTGAGCTGTAACGCTATCCGGTCTTTACGCTGTTTGTCGCGGGAAGTAAAAACAGCCCTCATATATTTTCCGTTCATCCATAAGCCGAGAAACATAAGCGCCGTACCCTCTGCAATGATCCAGCCGGTATCCCAGGGAGTCAAACCTCCCCAGAATACGGGATAAGCCGAAAGAAAAGCGCCTATAGACCCCCAAAATAAACCCCATACACTGAAGTCTCCCAGGCGTCCCAATACATCCCGCCACTTGAATTCCCATTTAATTGATAAAAGATCGGTGTTGAGGGCTTTGTAATGCAAAGAGGTTGTTTCCGAAATACCCTGAATGGCATAAAGTTCGGAAAATCTCGCGGCCAGGATTATGTCCACAAACGAAAGGTCTTCCACTGCAATATGGACTTTGTGCCTCTCTCCCACACGTCGCTCGGTCCTGTCAAGTATCGCATTCAGATCTTTTCCGTGAACCTCGTCGCGGACGCGCGACGCGAGATCTTCATCAGGTATTCCCAGATCGTTAAGTTCTTTAATAAGAAAAACCCTTAATGCCCGGCTTTCGTTATCTCCGACAACATCCATCATTATCCTTACCATATCGGAAAGCTTTTCGGCGGCAAGATCATGCCGGGCTATTTCCTTTACATCAATTTTCCTTTTGGCGGCTATTCCTTCCTTAACCTCATCTTTCATGCCGCCAACGATATTCTCAAACGACCACCCGCTGCGTTCGAACATGAAAAATATGGCTTGCTTCTGGGCGTGTTCCATGGAATATCTTTTCGAATGGCGTTTTTTCGCCGTATCCTGCCTATCCTTGAACCCGCCGTACTTGTAAAGATGGCCCATTATCAGTTCAAATTGCTTATCCGACGATACGGCGATAATATCGTCGAGAGAAACACGGTCTATGTTCATCCTGCGGGTCGCGGATAATATTTCGTTGATATTGAAATTCCCGGTATCTTTCAGCACTATCTGTTTGACCTTTTCGTCCAGACTACCCGGCGCTTTCAGAAGAGAGCGATACTTCCGGACGATATCATCGTCTCTAAACCGGTCAAGAAGCCCCAGGTCGTCGTTAATACTGCCGATAAGCCCTTTTCCTATATCCAGGATTTTCTCCATTTTTTTATCTACATCTTTGATCGCGGCCGCGTCGAGAACAGCCGGAGCTTGAGTCTCGGCTTCTTCCGGGGCCGCTTGAAGCTCGGCTTTTTCGGTGCCCGCTTGAGTCTTGGCTTTTCCCGGGGTGACAGCCTTCCGTTTTGTGGACAAATAACGCCATGCCGCGTATAAAAAGGCCGGGACGGTCAATACTGATAGGCACACGGCCGCTACCGCTATCAGCACCGGGTTCTCTATAAAAATGTCAGCACCGCCACCTTTCGCCACGATCACGGCAATACTCGTTATGGATAGGACAAACAAGGACATCAGTAAACCCGGAAGACGCGCGAT
Organism: Candidatus Omnitrophota bacterium; assembly: GCA_041667545.1. GTDB lineage: Bacteria > Omnitrophota > Gorgyraeia > Tantalellales > Tantalellaceae > SLID01. The sequence continues at coordinate 10,547 of JBAYES010000059.1, forward strand.
GCCGTCCCGGGAAGGCCGTACCTTTCTTTGGATGCTTTTGGTCGCTTTCAGATATTTATCGTGCTGTTCCTTGAACTCGCTTACGATCCTTTCGTACGATTCCCCTTTGGCTATCCTCATGGCGTTTGTCGAAAGCACCTGCATCGCGTTCTCTATTTCGATATCATTCTTCTGCCCTTCCGGCTCGCGCTTTAACAAAAGGTCAAAATAGGCGTTCACTGTTCTATCTTCATTCAGCTTATCGAACGCGTTCAGGTACGGAATGAATTCGGGGATGGAAACGGGTTCATATTTGCCGTCGACCGTCAACCCTCTCATCGGGTTACCTACAAATATCCAGAACCAGGTCCCTATATCGAGCGGGTTGGCGTAATTTATCTTGAAACGGTATTTTTCGTTTGAAACAACAAAACTATCGAGAAGCTTTTCCATGGCTTCTCCGGCTTCCCGCGCGTCAAACCCATATTCCTGCACCATGCGCTGAGCGTGAACGACAAGATGGCTTATGATAGATTTTTTCCGGTCACCGTCTCGATCCTGCCGTTCATCAAATATAGGGATATCTTTAAGTTTGGAAAGTTTGTCGACAGCCGCCATAAAACCGGACATATCCATAGCAAGAATGGTTTTGTAGTCTAAAAGCGTTGAGATAAGCTGTTGGTCGGACATATCATTGAGGTCAAGATACCTGTCATAGAACATTTCGGCGATAAGACGGTGTTTTTCAAGCTCGGATATTGGGAACAGATAACTCGTGTACGTATTGGTATTACCTGTCGCCATTTCCTTTTCAACGGCAATGACCTTTATGGTGCCGGGTTTAAGGATATGCGAATGCGTCCCAACCCTCACAATATTCCCGGCTGGCTCTTCATAAGTATAAACCGTTCTCGAGATGATCTTACCCTGTCCGTCATCTTCCCTGGTCCTTACCACTTTTTCGATCATCTGGTGATATCCGACAGGCCTGCCGTTGACATATACCGCGTCATAGGTGAATTCGGTAATGTTTTTGGAGGTCTCTTCCCTTATAAGGTACCATTCGTCGGGAACGTCAGGGCTGTTAACGCGGTTCAGAAAATACACCCGTGTTATTTCGGGCGCCATCTCGGGGTCGCCCCTTTTGCTCAAGCGGTGTTCTACGGTCATGTCCTTCCTGTTCAGAGAACGTATGGAATAAAGGCCGTCCACGGGGCCTTCCTTATACAGCAATTTACCGAAGGGATCGTCTACCGCTATAGTCACCCTGCTGTCGG
>JBAYES010000060.1:0-11246 GCA_041667545.1 Candidatus Omnitrophota bacterium
ATCCTAATAAGAAACTTCTTGTTCGATTCGCCAAGAGACTGGAACGGCATAAGGATGAAATATTCACGTTCCTATATGAAAAAGGGGTGGACTACCATAACAACCATGCGGAGCAGCAAATAAGGCCGAATGTAATTTTGAGAAAGATAACATATGGTAACCGCTCAATGTCCGGAGCCCTTAATCACAACATACTGACGAGCGTTATTCAGACAGCAAAGATGAACGGTGTAGATGTGATCGATACACTAAAAAGCCAATTCGTGAACGGAAAAAGTAAGGCAATCCTGAAAGCCAGAACAAGCCCGCCGTAAATAGTCACCATTCGAATTATTTTCATGTTATGAGATCACTTCGTCGCCCCCTTCGGGGGCTCCTCGTGACGACGGCGGAGGACTTTACTGCAGATAACTGAAATGTTACGTGAAATATATGTAATTTTTACAGAAAAAGTTGCAAAATTTCAAGAAAAATGCTATACTAATTATGGTCTTAATTTAGACCATAATAGCACATAATATCACAATATGGAGGTTGACATGATATCTTATAGCATTAGCCAGGCAAAAACGCATTTGCCGGAACTTATAAGAAAGGCTGATAGAACATATGAATCGTTTTTAATAACCAAGAACGGCTCGCCTAAAGCCGTTTTGATGAGTTGTGACGAACTGGAAGGTCTTTTAGAGACTATAGAGATCTTGAATGATTCAAAGTTGGCCGCTTCTATTCGAAAAGCACGAAAAGACGCTATGGCTGGAAAAGTTGCGGCATTTAAGGATATTAAAAGGATATGACAAGAAAAAAACATTATGTTGTTCTTTTTTCCCGCCTTGCACAGAAGGATTATGCCTCTATTAAGGATAAAAAGCTTCTCAAGAGAATAAATGTCATCTTAGAGGATCTTGAGACAAATCCTTTCTCTGGTAAGCCGCTTCATGGTGAATTCCAAGGATGCCGTTCAATTAAGACCTTCAGTTTTCGTATAGTATATGAAATTGGAAAAAGTAAAATAGTCATTACCGTTCTTAGAATTCAACATCGCAAAGAATCTTACAGATAACGCTGCACATATAAATATAATGACATAAAAGGGTCATAAAAGGGGTCAAGCCCCCTATCAAAGCTGAATTATGATAACTACAAAAAGTATTATACTGATGAGCTCATTGAAATTGTTAGAAGGGTTCACAGAAACAATATAAATAGCAAAGATTGGGAACGGTTAGAGGAATGCTTGCCGAAAAGATTCTTAAAAATAAAGAAAATGTCTGATTATAAGTTTGATTTTTGGCCGAAGGCGTAATATAATCAACGGTAAATCAATGCCCGTACGGGCAGGTAATATAAGGAAAAACAAAACAAAAGGCAAATATGCAGTCGGCGGTAATGACGAGGGAATTTGTTAATAATCCCATAGCAATATGCACTTTTTTGGCATGGTTTGCGGCTCAGTTCACGAAAGTCGTTTTGGGCGCTATTAGAGAAAAAAAGTTTAATTTTAAATGGTTTGTCGGAAGCGGCGGGTTTCCGAGTTCCCATTCGGCCGGGGTGACCGCTTTGGCTACAAGCGTAGGCCTTTACGAAGGGGTGGGAACGGCGCTTTTTGTCGTCACCCTTATGTTCTCCATAGTCGTTATACTGGATGCCCAGGGGGTAAGGCGGTCCACCGGACAGCAGGCCACAATACTCAACAAGATGATGGAAGATCTGTACTGGAAAGGGCATATACAGGAAAATCGGCTTAAGGAGCTCATAGGGCATACTCCTGTACAGACACTTGCCGGGATAGTTATGGGGCTTGCGGTGGCGCTTCTTCTTTTCCGTTATGCGTTATAGCAAAGAGAGGGTTTTATGAAAAAAACAACCTTTTTTCTCCTGCTGGTTTTTCTTGCCGTTGCCGCTGTAAGTCTGGTGTCTTTTCACAGGGTAAGGTCTTCAGGGAGAGTTGAAAGCTATGATCCCGTGGAGAAGAAGATCTCGCTTCTTCTGGGAAAGGCGGAAACTTTTCTCAAAGAGGGGCGGGCCGATATGGCCGAGTCGGCATATGTTATGGTCATAACGAACTTTCCCCATTCCGGAGGTTCCGAAAAAGCATTAAGAGGCCTTGCGGAATACAACAGAGAAAAAGGGGATCTTAATCGCGCGGAGTATTACTATTCCCGGCTTATCAAAGATTTTCCCGATATTTCCGACATTTCGGAGGTCAAGGGCAAAATAGATAAGATCAAGATGGAGATGATGAAGTCCAAACTGAAAACGGCGGATAGCATCGAATATACAATCGTTAAGGGAGACACTCTTTACGGTATAGCCAAAAAGTTCAACACCACTATAGATCTTATCAAAAAAACTAACGATCTTAAAACGGATGTACTGCAGATAGGGCAGAAACTTAAAATAAGCACCGCCAGGTTTTCCATCAGGGTGGACAAGGCAAATAACATTTTGGAATTAATGAAGGACGGGGAGATATTCAAAACTTATACGGTAGCTACGGGAAAAGATAACTCGACCCCTACGGGTGTTTTTAAGGTAACCGATAAGATGATAGAGCCGGTATGGACCAAACCCGGAGTGGGAATGGTTATGCCCGGGGACGAAAGTTATGAATTGGGGGCCCGGTGGATACCGATATCTCTGCAAGGGTATGGTATACACGGAACAAACGATGAAGCCTCAATAGGCGCTCAGGTAACCGCCGGATGTGTGAGGATGTACAATAGTGACGTGATAGAGCTTTACGACATAATTCCCGTCGGGACCGAGGTCGAGATAATCGACAGCGCCATGGAAAAAGATGTCCCGGCCGGGGAAGAAGTCAAAAATTCCGGAGAAGAAGATGGCAATAGTACTTGATTTCGAAAAACCTATCCTGGAACTTGAGAATAAGATCAAAGAGCTCAAGAAGTTCACTAAAGAAGAGGATCTTGACCTTTCCGGAGAGATAAAGAGTCTCCAGGACAGGCTGGACAAGCTGACGCAGGAGACTTTTCAGAACCTTACCAATTGGCAGAAAGTCCAGCTCTCGAGGCATCCCGAAAGGCCGTACACACAAGACTACCTGAACCTTGTTTTTCAGGATTTTATGGAAATACACGGAGACAGGCATTTTTGGGATGACAAGGCCCTTATCGGAGGTTTTGCCAGGATGGAAGGCCGCAAGGTGATGGTGATGGGCCATCAGAAAGGCCGGGAGATGAAAGAAAGTTTAAAACGCAACTTTGGATGCGCCCATCCTGAAGGGTATCGTAAGGCCATGAGGCTCATGAAATTAGCCGAAAAATTCAATACGCCCGTAGTGACCTTAATAGACACCCCCGGAGCTTATCCCGGGGTGGGAGCGGAAGAACGCGGCCAGGCCGAGGCCATAGCGTACAATCTTCGTGAAATGGCGGGCCTTAAAGTCCCCATAGTAGTCTTCGTGATAGGTGAAGGCGGTTCGGGCGGAGCGCTTGGTATAGGAGTGGGAGACAGGATATACGTTATGGAGAACGCTTATTATTCGGTAATATCCCCCGAAGGCTGCGCGGCCATACTCTGGCGGGAAAAAACAAAAGCCCCTCTTGCGGCAAGCTGTCTTAAGCTTACGGCTCCGGAACTCATAGAACTCGGGATAATAGACGGAAAAGTAAAAGAACCGCTGGGCGGGGCGCATAGAGACCCGGAAGGCGCGGCTAATGAGATCAAAAAAATGCTTTTAGACGCGCTTGATGAGCTTGCGAGCCTTACAGTGGAAGAACTCGTTAACGAAAGGTACAACAAATACAGAAATATAGGCGTTTATAAGGAAGGATGAGGTAGTTATCAAAACCGTTATAACCAACGACAGCCATCTTCTGAAACAAACAAGCCGTGAAATAACTGACCGGCTGAGAATTTCAGGCGTTAAAGAGACCGTTATTTTCGATATTCGCGTAGCCGTAGAAGAAAGTCTTCGTAACGCCATGATACACGGAAATAAAATGGATCCCGAAAAAAAAGTTACGGTAGAAGCGGATATCACGGAAAAGAATATCAGAGTATGCGTGGAGGATGAAGGAGAGGGGTTCGATCCCGGAAGCCTTCCCGACCCTACCGATGAGGAAAATATACTTAAAACAAGCGGCCGCGGCGTTTATATGATAAGGCATCTCATGGACGAAGTTAAATATGAGAATGGCGGGAAAAGAATTATTATGATAAAATACCTGCAGAGAAAACATTAAAAATTGACGGGAAACAGGGGGAGAAAATGCAAATAAATTTTGAAGAAAAATCCGGGATAGCGGTTTTTAAGGTAACGGGAGACATAGACATAAACAGCTCCCCCGATATGAAAAAAGGGTTTGAAAAGGTTTTCAAAGACAAGAAGGACAAGGTTGTGATAGACCTTGGAGATGTCGGTTATGTTGATAGTTCGGGGCTCGCGACAATAGTTGAGATATTCAAGAACATGAGGATATACGGCGGCAAGCTTAAACTCGCCGGCCTTTCGGATAAGGTAATGGGGCTTTTTGAGATAACCAAATTAGACAGGCTTTTCGACATCTCCGGAAGCTCTGACGATGCCGTGAACTCTTTTTAAAATCTCAAACGGGAAAATTTATATGAGCGCTGAAAGAAAACAGATGAATAATCCGGTAGCCGTTGCGGGCAGGGTGACGCTGAACCTGATAGGCGACATAACGGGCATACTTTCCCTGCTTTTTGATACTCTCCGGTGGATAGTTATAGGGCCTTTTTGCGGAAAACCCTCTCAAAGGACCAGTATCTTCCAGCAAATGGTATTTGCCGGAGTGCAGTCCCTTATAATAGTTTTTTTCATTTCTCTCTTTACGGGTATAGTAATAGCCATGCAAAGCGCGTATCAGCTTAAACAGCTGGGCGCAGTGATATATGTGGCGCCTATGGTAAGCATAAGCATGGCCAGGGAACTCGGCCCTGTTTTTACGGCCCTTGTCGTAGCCGGCAGGGTAGGTTCGGCTATAGCGGCGGAACTCGGGACTATGAAAGTTTCCGAGCAGATAGAGGCCTTGGAAACACTTGCCATAGACCCCGTAAGGTTCCTTGTGGTCCCGAGATTCCTGGCGCTTCTTGTTATGCTGCCGTGTCTGACCATAATGAGCAATATTGTGGGTATTCTCGGCGGCCTAATAGTAGGCGTCTTCAATCTACAGCTTAACCCGTACAGGTATTTGACGTTCTCTTTTGATATGCTTACCTGGAAAGACGTCTGGACGGGGCTTATCAAAAGCGGCTCCTTCGCGGTCGCTATTTCCATGATAGCGTGCTACGTGGGACTGGGAACATCGGGCGGAGCCGAAGGCGTAGGTAAATCCACAACGCTTAGTGTTGTAGTAAGTTTCATAATGATAGTGCTGATAGACTGCGTTCTTACGGGAATATTCTTTTTCAGCAACATGTAGGGGTTCGGTTTTACGGAGAAATATAGTATGGTGGAAAAAGAAGTTATCGCGGAAGTGAAGGACCTTGTTAAGAAGTTCGGGTCGCGAACGGTACTTAACGGGGTTAACCTTAAGATATACCGCGGAGAGACATGCGTAATAATGGGAGGATCGGGCTGCGGCAAAAGCACCCTTCTCAGGCACATGATAGGCAACATCAAACCCACTTCGGGGAGTGTGTCGCTTTTAGGCAGGGATATAACCAATTTGTACGGGCAAGAACTGGATGAGGTAAGGAAAAAGATAGGAATGTCCTTCCAGTCTTCCGCGCTTTTCGATTCTATGAACGTTGGCGAGAATGTAAGCCTTCCTCTCAAGGAACACACTCGGCTTGAAAAAAGCGTAATGGAAATAATGCTCAAAATGAAACTTGAACTTGTCGGGCTCAGGGGCTTCGAGGACCTTATGCCGAGCGAGCTTTCAGGCGGAATGAAAAAGAGGGTCGGCCTGGCAAGGGCCATAGCCATGGATCCGCAGATAATCTTTTATGATGAACCCACGGCCGGGCTTGACCCCATAGTAGCTTCGGTCATAGATAAGCTTATTATAGATCTTTCCAAGAAACTTCAGGTAACGAGCGTGGTCGTAACGCATGACATGAAAAGCGTAATGTCCATAGCCGACAGGATAGTGATGCTTTATGAGGGAAGGGTGCTGGAAACCGGGACTCCCGACGAAATAAGGTCGTCCGCCAACGAAATGGTACAGCAGTTCATAAAGGGCAGCTACGACGGACCGATACGGTTTTTCCAGCAGAAAGATGATTATCTTGAAAATCTGACGCAGTAGTATTGCAAATTGACATTGTTGAAAAGGAAAGACACGTCATCGCGAGGAGAAGCACGCGGCGACGAAGCGATCAGGGAACCGGAATTTTCAATTTGAATTTTAACTAACGGGCGCGGAGATCTGCCCCGGAAAAACAGGAGAGAATAATGAGGATACCCAATGAGATAAAAGCCGGGCTTGTCGTGTTCATGGCCGCGGGAATAGGTTTTTTCTTTTTCGCGAAGACCGCGAGCGTAAAACAGGAAACTTATGACATTAAGACAAGCTTTACTTACGCCGGGGACCTTAAGGCGAACGCGGTAGTTAAACTTTCCGGCATAGAAGTGGGAAGGCTGAAAGAAATAGATTTCGTGTATGAGAAAGAAGCTACGAGAGTGGAATGCGTCCTGGAGATACTTTCTTCGGCCAAAGTGCGGCAAGATTCCGTTGCTTACATAGGAACGGCGGGTTTTGTGGGGGACGCTTTTGTGGGGATAACCCCCGGGGTTTCTCCCGATTTCGCTTCTTCAGGATCGGTGATACCGGGTGAAGATCCCGTTGAGATGCGCGTCTTGATGAAGAAAGCCGAGGACATAGCTAATAATCTCGACGAGATACTTACAGAGGCCAAATCTATTGTTACGGAGAACAGGCCCGCTTTGGACAAGTCGATAGGCAATCTTGAGGCGATAACACAGAATTTTAAAGAGTTCAGCGAGGACGTTAAACGTAATCCCTGGAAGCTTCTTTTTAAAGGTGAAGAAAAAGACTGACACCCCCCGTCCCTTTTATGAGGAAAACCAAAAAAGACATCCTTTCCGGAGCCTTTGTTTTTAGTTTCTTCCTGGCGATATTCCTTTTCCTTTCGTATTCCCGCGTTTTTGACGGTTTCGAGTACAGCACTTTCGATTTCAGGTATAAGCTGAGACCCGCGCGCGAAGTGGCGCAAGAGATCGTTATTATCGAAATAAGCGACGACTCGATTGAAAAAATAGGCGAATGGCCATTCCCCAGGAATTATCACTCACTCATGATACGAGCGCTTGATTCTTCCGGCGCGAAAGCCATAGTTTTCGATATTTTCTTCAGTGAAATGACCACCGAGGATGAGGAGTTCTGCCTGTCCGCTTTTGACGCGGGGAATGTTTATTTTCCGTATATATTCAGTCTCGACGCGGATACCAGGAAAAGTTCCGGCATACTTGCCCGCGGCTACGCCGCCGACCTGATCCCGCCTCTCAAAAAAGCGGCCAAAGGGAAGGGGTTTGCCAATGTTGTCCCCGATGATGACGGCAAGGTTCGCAGAATGCCTTTATTCGCGGAATATGAAGGAGATAAATATCCGCTTCTTTCTTTCAAGGTGGCGTTGGACTCCATGGGACGGTCTTTTGAGGATATAGCCATACGGCCCGGAAAACACATTGAGATCGGAGAAAAAGAAACCATTCCGGTAGATGATAATTCATTCCTTCTAGTGAATTATGCCGGAAAGTGGGGCGAAGGTTTCAGGCATTTTTCCTATGTGGATATCCTGCAGTCTTACCTTGCCGATGTTATGGGCCAGCCGGCCACGCTTGACCTTTCAGAACTTGAGGGAGCGGTATGTTTTATAGGGGTAACCGCGAGCGCTTCCCCTGACGCGCATCCCTCGCCGATAGAGAATATGTATCCGGGTGTCGGCGTTCATGCCAGCATTTATGACAGCATAGTGAACGGCCGCCACATAATGAGGCTCTCGAGAGGCGCCAACCTGGTTATACTTTTAATTTTAGGTTTTATTACCGCGTATTTTACTCTGAAACTGAAAAAACGGTTTGCCGGTTTGGCCATGCTGGCGATAGCCGGAGTGTATTTTTTATTTTCTATAATTGCTTTCTGGCCGTTCGGCATATGGCTGGATATGTTCTATCCTCTTGTATCCATCCTCGTTGTGTATTTCGCGGCAACGTTGAAAAAGTACATAGAAGAGACGCAAAAACGCGAAATGATAGAAAAAGAACTGAATATGGCAAAAGAAATACAAGAGAGTTTTCTTCCCAAAACACTTCCTTATCTGAGCGGTCTGGACATAACCGTTAAGATGATAACGGCGAAACAAGTGGGCGGGGACCTTTACGATATTATAGATCTGGGCGGCGGTAAAGTGGGTATTATGATGGGGGACGTTTCAGGAAAAGGATTCCCCGCCGCTCTCTACATGGCAAAAGCGACCAGTGTTTTCAAATCATATATCGGAGATTGTTCTCCGGCGGAAGCTGTTAAGAAGACCAACGATCGGCTTGCTCGGGAAAGCTCCTCCGGGCTTTTCGTTACGCTTTCTTATATGGTCTTCGATACGGTCCGGTCGAAGGTGGATCTTTCAATCGGCGGGCATCTGCCGACAATACTTATTGAACCCGGCGGGAACGTGGAACTCCTGGATGTTGAAAGCGGCCTTCCTCTCGGGATGATGGAATGTGATTTTAGCGAGGTTTCACGAGAATATTCCGCGGGGAGCATTTTTGTGCTTTATACCGACGGTGTAACAGAAGCGATGAACGTCAAAAGCGAGATGTACTCTCTTGAGAGACTTGCCGGTCTTTGCCGCACGCTTTCGGGAAGATCTTCCGAATATGTGGTAGAGGCCATTCACAGAGATGTGGCATTGTTCGCGGGTAAGGCCGACCAGCACGATGATATAACCGTAATGGCGGTGAAAGTGTAGAGGGGCGCGGAAGCCCTTCAAAACAGAAAGGGAAAACAATGGAATTCAAACTTGAGAAACTTAAGAACTGGGCGCCGCGCAAGGGCCCTCTACTCCTCGTTATAATGGATGGCATAGGGATAAGCGCGCCTTCACACGGGAACGCGGTCTATACGGCAAATACTCCGACACTGGACAGGCTGTTCAAGAGCGAACTTTATACTTCCCTCATGGCGCACGGCACAGCCGTAGGTCTTCCTTCCGATGAAGATATGGGAAACAGCGAAGTCGGACATAACGCTTTAGGCGCGGGAAGGGTATTCGCTCAGGGGGCCAAAAGGGTAAACTCCGCCATCGCCGATAAAACTATTTTCGACTCGGATACATGGAAAAAAATGACGCGGCAAGTTAAAGATAAGGGAAGCTCGTTCCACTTTATAGGGCTTTTATCGGACGGTAATGTCCACTCAAACGTGGAACAGCTTTATGCTATGTTAAGACGCCTGAAAGAAGAGGGTGTAAAGAAAGTCCGGGTGCATGCCCTGCTTGACGGACGCGATGTTCCCGAGAGGTCGGCTCTGGACTATATCGGTATGACGGAAAAAGTTCTCGCGGAAATCAACTCGGCAGAAGGCATGGACTATAAAATAGCTTCCGGCGGGGGCAGGATGATAACTACCATGGACCGCTACAACGCTGACTGGACTGTGGTAAAAAGAGGCTGGGACGCCCATGTTCTCGGCAAGGGCAGGCCTTTCAGCTCGGCGGAAGAAGCCGTAAAGACTTACTATTCGGAAGACCCGGTAATGACCGACCAGTACATGGACTCTTTTGTCATATGCGGTGAAGACGGGCCGGTAGGCAGAATAGAGGACGGCGACGCCGTTGTATTCTTTAATTTTCGAGGGGACAGAGCCATAGAGATATCCCGGGCTTTTGACGAAGAAAATTTTAATGAATTTGACAGGGAAAGATATCCAAGAGTGCTTTATGCCGGTATGATGGAGTATGACGGAGACTTGCATATCCCTGAAAATTTTCTGGTGTTCCCTCCGGAAATAGACAGGACAGTTTCCGAATATCTCGCGGCATCGGGCGTTACCATGTTCGCCGTAAGCGAGACCCAGAAATTCGGCCATGTTACATATTTCTGGAACGGCAACAAGTCGGGTTATATTTCACGCGAACTTGAGGAATACGCGGAGATACCATCCGATAAGATCCAGTTCGATAAAGCCCCCGAGATGAAAGCAGGAGAGATAGCCGATAAGGCCGAAGAGTTTCTTTTGAGCGGTAAGTTCAGGTTCGGCAGGCTTAATTTCGCTAACGGCGATATGGTGGGGCATACGGCCATTCCCGAGGCGGTAGTAAAAGCGGTCGAAGTGGTAGATTCATGTGTCGGCAGGATGCTTGAAGTTGTAGAGAAGCTTGGCGGTATCGCCGTTGTTACCTCAGACCATGGAAATGCCGATGAGATATTTACGGAAAAGAACGGCAAGCGCGTTCCCAAGACAGCGCATACCCTCGCCCCGGTCCCTTTTGTGATATATGACCCGAAGTACAAGGGGGAATACCGAATGGCGCAGCTTGAAAAAAAAGGTCTTTCCAATGTCGCGGGAACACTGCTTAATCTTTTGGGATACGAGAACGTAAAAGACTACGACCCGTCGCTGATAGAGTTTGTGTGATAAAGATCACATCAGAAAGGGCGTGTTCTGCGCGCTTTGTTGCTTCGCTCAAACACACCCTTTCTGATGTTTTGATAAAGTGTAACTAAAGGGGAGAATAAAGTGTCCCCTTTAGTTGGAGTTCTTTAGTCGGATTTTCTTGTCAGGAAAGCTGTTTTAGTATAGAATTACATCGCGTGGCAGGCAATTCAAGGCCGGAGTGGTGAAACTGGCAGACGCGCTGGACTCAAAATCCAGTGGAGGCAACTCCATGTGGGTTCGACTCCCACCTCCGGCACCATTATGGGTATATTCCGGGCATATCCTTTTAAAAACTGTCATTGCGAGGGCGCGATAGCGCCCGAAGCCCTTCGTATCGTGATAAATGCTATGGCTCAGGATTTCGGCAGACTTAGTAAATAGCCGAATCAATCTCTCTTCGAAATATTTTCATATTATGAGATCACTTCGTCGCCCTGTACCGTGCGGTACAGGGCTCCTCGTGACGACGGTGTTGGGGGTATCCCGAGGATAAAAGATGCTACCCTCGTGACGACGGTGTTGGGGGTATCCCGAGGATAAAAGATGCTACCCTCGTGACGACGGCGCATGGATTTACCGCGGATAACTGATGTTGCCCTCGTGACGACGGTGTGGGGGTATCCCGAGGATAAAAGATGC
>JBAYES010000061.1:0-11034 GCA_041667545.1 Candidatus Omnitrophota bacterium
CAATATCCACAGAAAGAAAAAAAGAAGCAAAAAAAGAAAGAGGGCTACTGCTACTACTATTTTTTTATCTAAAGAACGGTAATTATAGTTGTCGTCAACGGAAATAATAGTTGACGTTCATCACATGATGATCGCGCGAAAGGCATTCGACCGGAGCCGAGAGAGCGCCCGGATCCCGGGAAATAAGGACTGATGTATTATTGTTAGAAAAACAAAAGTTTATACGTTATTTTCGGCCGGGATATTGACAATAGGTCACGTTGTGATACACTATAAGTGAGCGGTAAGACCGTTTTGAGAATCTGAGGTGTTCCCTTCCATCTGGTTGGCAAGAGCCTTAGAAAATCAGTCTCAGAAGGCGCGCTCATTTTTTTTACCCGGAAGATACAGCGAATCAAACCTTATTTTTTCTTTGAAGATCTCGTACCACGTCTCATCTTTTTTTTCATATTTTCGGAAGATTCCCCAGGAAAAAACATCCGCTACCTGTAAACCTTTGTTTTCTGTTGAGTCAAGATGATCAATGTGTAATGGCACGTTAGGATCTAAACGCCCCTGGAGCTGATCAACAACGTAGTGATTAAAGTCATTTATTTCTGGCTTGCTCTTGCTTCTGTCTATTATCAGATATACCCTCTCCGGAGCTTTTTCAAGAGGGATTTGATCCAACACCAGCCTGGCAATATAATTATAAACCCTGTCTTTATGATCAAAAAGCGCTTGATAAACTCTTTTTTTATTTAAGGTTATCGAATAAACGCCGAAATGAATTTTTTTTATCTGATTATATAAATATTTTTTAACCTCCAGCGTCGTTTCTGTCCCCTTTAACTCTGACACAAATCTTTTTCTTTTTTTTCGGCTGTTTAATTTTCGATTGAGAGTCTTTTGTGTTGCCTTGATAAGAGCTCTGTTTTTATCTTTCCCGCTTATGGCCAATATTGTAATTGTGAAAAACTTTGAGGCTTTTTTGTTTATGAGATCAAACCCAAGATCGCCACTTTCATCGAGATATAAAAACCACATAAAATACTCCGTACAGTTAAAAAAGGACGCCAATTAAGACGCCCCTAAGAGGTAGAGCTATCGCGGGCAACCCCCGCTCCGCAGTGATTACCCAAATTTCGAAATACGAGCCATCGACACAGTCAACGCCCGCACCTATAGTTTACCACATTACAAGACATTGACAAGCTCTTCGCAGACCCAACCCTAACCCCCAACCTAATTAAAAAGTCGCCGCTACGGCCAAATATGAAGGCCGTTTTTGAGCTCAAAGTGCTGATTTCATAGGATTATAGCGTTTTTACGCTTTACCCGGGCTATACCCGGAACTTTTCAAGAAAAGGATCCTGTGATATACTTCCCTCATGCCAAAAACTTCCTGGACGAAACCCTCGAAAGGCTGGATCTCCGGAGAAGGACCGAAACGGATCCGGAAGAAACGACCGGCAAACATTCCCTATGGAGTAAGCTATACTCCGGCGCAGTGTCCAAGACCGAAATGCCATTCCCTCGATCTCGAATGCTATTCAACCAGGGATAAAAACCGTTACTATAAATGCCGCGAATGTGGGATAAATTTCAAAGCGGTCCCGGAATATCAATTTGAGAGGAAAGAAGCGACAACGTCCTGTCGCCAAAAATAGATATCTTTCCGCCTTACCCGGGCTGTCAATTCAAACCGGAGATATTATCCAGCGACCTGATACTCCGCCTCGAGGATCTCGTCCGGAGCCTCCGGGAGAGCCTTCCGCCGGTTCCGATTATCAAACTCACGCTCGACAGCGCTCATCAGAAGATCTTTTTGGATCCTTTTCTCGGCCAGGAATAAAAGTTTTACCAAAGGCCGGATTTTCCTTCCGTACGTCGTATAGCTCACGCCCAAGATATCGGCCATTTCGTCATAGCTGTAATACTTGGAACGATTCTCGGCCGTAAGGTTTGCGTTAGGATGTGGAAGGCGATCATGTCGCTTGAAAGTCTTATAGGCCCGTTTCGCGTGTTCTTCCCAGGTCCTCTTCCTCGTTTTCTTTATTTTCCGGCTCTGCTCCCAGGCCTGCTGGAGCCAATAAGGCGCGTCTGTAAGTAATTCCTCAACGTGTTTTGAATCTACACCAAAAGGAATCACCCCGTCGCTCATAATAGGCGCTTTTATCTGTCCGGCTCTGATGTGCCGCGTGATCGTGTAACCCGTAAGCTCCATGATCCAGGCCGTCTCGTAGGCGCTCAAAAGATACGGAGCCTCTTTGCCTTTCTTCTCCTGACACTCAATAACGACCCAGAGCTTTTTGAGAAGATCCTCTCTGGTATGTCTTATAGCCTTTCGCCTCTCTTCAATCGCTCTTACCCGGGCAATCCTTTCTTCATTCTCAAAAAAACCGACATGATCCTTTTTGAGTTTCTCCTGGCTAACGTGAGAATATATCATCGTCGCGTTTATGTCCTTATGGCCAAGAAGCTCTTTAACCGTCATAATGTCCGCGCCGTTATTCAAAAGATGAGTCGCAAAAGTATGCCTGAACATGTGAGGATGGAGATCCACGCCGATCCTTTCTCCGTACTCCCGGATGATCCAGTTTAGATTCCCTCTCGTTCCATTGTCCAGGAAAAGCTCATCCCAGGGCTCGAGTTTTTTATAGGCCTGAATAGCCTCGGCCGCGCTTTTATTGATATACGCTATGCGCTCCTGGCCGTTCTTTGCCTCCCGGACCCTTAAGGTCATATTTTTGAGGTCAATGTCGCCGTTCTGTAAGTTTAAGAGCTCGCTGGCTCGGATCCCGCTGGCATATAATATCTCAACGATTACCCGGTCCCTTGGATCCTCGACAATATCAAAAAGCCATTCGATCTGTTCTTCGGTAAGAAAACGCGGAAGTTTATGCTCTCGTTTTGGGCTTTCTATGCTTTGCGCCGGATTATGCTGAATAGTCCCTTCCCGAAGCAGGAACGCGAAAAAGCCTTTAATGGCCGCGACCCTGGGCCCTATACTGCCCCTTGGATAGCCTCGGTCCTTTTCCCGGCCCATATAGTCCCTGATGTCGTCGTTTGTGATTTCCGATAGGTCCTTGGCCTCCAGGGAGCCCAGAAAAGCCCCCAGATAACTGCTGTACGCCGAGATCGTACCTTCGGCAAGGCCTCTTTCAACATTGAGAAAATTCAGGTAATCTTTGACATGACGTTCAATCTCTTCCTCACACACCCCAGCACTCTCATTATGTATCATGCTACCCCCTTTTTTCCGTCAATATCCCAACAAAATAAAAAAACCTACCGGCTCCCAAGCGAGAGCAAATAGGCTTTTTTCCTCGTTCTCTTAAGCGGAACGAGTAATCTAACAAAACGACGGCCAGCCGATTTTTTGGTTCGACTGACCGTCAAATGTGGTGAGGGGGAAGGGGGTCTGGGAGAACAGTATCTCCATTCTCGGCTGCTATATTAACCAGATTAACCAGCCTCAAAATCGGGCCATTTAACGTTATTCCTATAGTAAAGGCTATTCAGAGATATGGTTCGAGGTCATTATAACCGCTTCGATATGGCCTCGAACCTTCAATTTAACGCAAAAAATGTCCCTTTTGTCCGAACATTTGGGGGTTAATTTGACCTAACTTTATGTGCATGAACGAGTTAAGTTATGTCCGGAGTGTTTGGGCGGACATGTGGGCTAATATCTCCTGCGCATCTTAAAGAGCGTCAAGTTTAGCAATAAAATCATCCAAAACCTTTTGTGTTATTCGAGTATTCATTTTGACTATTTTCTCACCTATTTTTACAGCGCCATCTACTTTTAGTTTGCCGATCTCGCAAAGCTGAATTATCATCTGAAGGCCCCATAAAACATCGATACCATTATCCAGACATCTCTTTCTCAATGGTTTTTCATTAGTAGCACAAATTGCTTTTTCATCCCGCGCCATAATAAAACAAATATTATCTTCATCAGAAAGTCCGCCGCCATACATATTCGCCGCTTCATAAGTTTGAGCTAAACTTGGCTCAATAATATTCAACCCGAGATCCTTACCTTCTTTAGTTGTAAGATCTTCTATCTCTTCCCATACCGGCAACGGGACCCACACTTCATACAAATGTTCTGTCACAAGGCCAATAATTTTTTTGTTGGCCTTCGCGTAGTCTATTAGTATGTTCGCGTCGCAGATGACTATTCGCTTCATTTCACTGCCATCCAACCGTTAACCAGTTCTCTCATCTCAAGGATGCTTTTACCGAGGATTTCGGCAGCTCGAGACATTGAAATCTTTTCCTTCTCGTAGGCTTCGCGAACAAGTCGATTTAAACGGTCTTCGATACAATCAATAGGCTCTAAAGGTATAGGCTCTTTGTGCCCTTTGAATTCAAATTTATTTTCTTGTTTATATTTGGCATAAAAAGCAGGCCAGATCTTATCGTTAGCAATCCCCTCTTCGATCAGTCTATAAATAACAGTTTTATAACTTACCTTGAAGATTCTTTTAATATGCAGTATGGCATCGACAAAATTAAGGCCCTTGACTTCTGCTATCCTTTTACGAAAAGCCTCATGCGGCATAAGAAACTGGCTAGCAAACTGATCTGCCTCTTTCTCTTGAGCCTCTATTTCCATATCGTCATCGTTAAATGACGCCGGATGCATAAGAATATGTCCTAATTCATGTGCTATAGTAAATATTTTTCTTTCGGTAGAAATAGAATCGTGGCTATTCACAACAATTGCGGCGCCAAGATCCTTATCATTAACCGAAAATCCAAAGAATTCATCCAATTCGATACTCATAAAATGCAATTTAATCCCAGCTGATTCGATTAAACCGCATATATCGGTAATAATTTCATCTTCCTCCAGGTCAAACAATTTTCTTGCTTCGCCTGCTACTTTACCAGGTTCTTTAAGTTTGGTAATATTATCAGGAACCGAGAATTTCTTTCCCTTTTTAGTATCAAGCATGTTCTCCAAATCGTTATAATCACGCAACCACAAAGCAACTTCGTCCTTAATTTCCTCCCTTTGCTCTTTAGATTTCTTGGTTTTCCATTTTAAGGCGCGAAACCTAACGCTGTGCAATTCAGGCACAGACCTTACAAGGTCAAATACCTTTACACCAAAAGCATTTGCTAAACCCTGCAGGTTACTAACCCTTGGCTCAGAAATACCTTTTTCAATGTTATGGTAAGCCATTCTGGTTATACCCGCCGCTTTAGCAGCTTTCTCCATGGTAAGACCCCGAGCAACACGAATTCTCTTTAGATTTAAAGACACTTTTTTCGCCTGCATAAAAAACACCTCCATTTCATAACTTTACATTCATATAAAGTATATCATATTTTGTAAAGTTTTCAAGGGAGAAAGTAATAAATCACTCAATCGCAAAACTTGCCGAAACAACAGACATTACCTTTTTCTCATAAGAAGATGTGTCGTTCCTTCCATACCATGACACTTCATAAGAATTTACCGGAGTTATCTGAAAAACTCCCATTTTCGCGGATCTCATAAGACCTATCTTGTTACCTGCGGAATTCGCCATGCTCGTAGCCCTTTCCTTGGCATCCGCCGTGGCCCTTGCCAGCATCTCTATTTTAAGTTCAGCCAGTTTTGTATAAAAAAAGTCCGGGGACCCCGATAAGAACTGTATGTCCTTGTCTATAAGTTCGGTAACCTGCCGTGAAATATCGCTTACTTTCTGCACATCATTCGATCTCACTTCAACATTCTGCCTTAGATGATACCCTTCTATCTCGTTGGTATCGTGTCCCTTTTCGTTTTTCTTGTACAATATGTTCGTCGATACCTGGTCTACTACAAGCTCTTCTTCCGACACCCCTTTTGACAGTAAATACTTTTTAACCGTTTCAAGATCTTTCTGAAGCCGGCTATAAGCGGTTTTGAGTTCTGGGTCCCTTACGTCAAACGCCCCATTCCACACTATATAGTCGGAGACTATTTCTTTTTCCGCGGACCCCGTAACATCTATCACTTCCTTATTGAACTGCATAACTCTGAGCATTCCCCTCGACAGTATCATAGACGATGCTATAGTCGCCGCCGCGATACACACGCCCAGAATAATTATCTGCGTATTCCTTAACATGCTGATCTTCTGCATGACCCCTCCTCCTCTTTTTGCTCCATAATCTCAATGCAATCCATAAGAAACGTACGGTTCTCTCCCCTCAAATGGCAAAATGAATGGACATATTCGCCTCTTATGCTCAAGGGAGTAATGGTTCTCTCCGTAACTTTGCCCTGCCAGGACGTCCGGTATCTTATTTTAACCGGTATTTTTGACTTTATCGCGGCAAGTAAAACTTCCACTATCGGACCTCCCTGCTCAACTTCTCGGACATCCGACTGGGAATAGATCCTGGCGATATCTTCAACGTTCTTAAATCCTCTCTTTTCAAGAATTGGCACCGCTTTTTTGAAGATCTTCCAGGTAGAGATCACATCTGGCATAGCCCTGTGCGCCACATCCTGTTTAATCCCGAAATGTGCGGCCACATTACCCAGATTATATCTACCGTTTACATTAAAACAATCTCGCGCCAGTTCAAGCACATCTATAACCTGAAATTCGTTCAATATTGTCCTCTTTTTACCCAATGCCGCGGCAAGAAAGCTTATATCAAAACGGGCATTATATGCCACAAGAACCGAACCTTCGATAAAATCCATGAAATCCGGAAGCACCTCATCTATAGTTGGCTTGCCTTCCAACATTTCCGGTGTTATACGGTTCAGGTTATAGGCTCCCTGGGAGATAGGCCTACGGGGATCGATGAGCTCTTCAAACCTTTGTTCGTTGCCGTCAAATCCGGCCTTTAACGCCCCTATCTCACAAATAGCATCCCCGCTACCAGCAAAAAGGCCGGTAGTTTCAAAGTCAAAAACGGTATATGAGGCATCCTGAAACTTCATCAGTCATCAAACCATCCGTCATAATGCAAAAACGAGGTCTCTTCCTCGTCTTCTTCTCTTTCTTTTTCCCTGTCCTCATCGGTTTTATTGTTTTCAGTGATGGTGCCAGAAGCCAGCACAAATATCCATAGGATCACAACAATAACAATAATACCGCCAAGCATTAAGATCTCTCCTATGCGTCTTTTTTAAACTTCTTCCCGCATTTAGGGCATTCTATTTCATTGTCAAAAATCAACCGACAAGGCACATCCTGACCGCAGTAAGGACATTTTACCATGTCGGATCCCATAATAAAATCATATCCCAGAAATTCCCAAAAAAGATCGTCCATATCACCCTCGGGCCATATTTTACAGCCTATTGCTCGTCTTCTTCCTCCTCACCATCCGGAAGTTCAAGAGTTTCGATCCTGGGCAAAGACATCCCCGCAAGGCCTTCTACATCTCCCTGCATACCTCCGATATTGAATACCACTCTTTCTATCTGTTTCGCTCTTTTATCCCACATCTTGTTCATGGCTCGGCGCTCTTTATCAAGATCCTGCTTCATCGCCACAAAAGATTCCACTATGGCTTCAACCCTATTCCTGAACTCAGGGCCGGTAAGATACGCATAAACCAGCTCCATTTTGTCCTTTTTCCCGCACTGAAGCTGTTTTTCCCGTGATACCTGAGTTATAACCACCCTGAGGGCAAGGGCGAGGCTGAGAGCGCTCGATATAGACGTCACCCATACCCCGTCTATCATCCTGAACTGGTTCATGCCCTTGGGCAGAACTTCGGAAACAATGACCGATATATCGGCTTTGGCGTCTCTCTGGTCATCTTTAAGCTTCTGAAGCCACGAATCGCTCCATGTTTTTGTACGTTTGGTCTCCCATAGTATCTTACCGCATTCCTTTCCCGATTGTGACCTCACATGCTGGATTATATCCCCGCCTTTTACCCCCTTACTCACTTCTTCTATTTCATCGAAGGGGAACTCTTCCTTCAAAAGACTCTCTATCTCAAGTTCCAAGACTTCTCCCTGGCTCTGCTGCGACGCCTGCTCTGCCTTTCGCTTAAGATCGTCTATCTGCCGTTTCATATCTTCAAGCTTCTTGTCCTTTTCCGCATCTTTAAACCTATGCTCTTCTTCATATTTTTTAAACGATTCTTCCGATATTTTAGCTCTTTCTTCATCTATCTTTCTGGTCATTTCAAGTTCCATAGCTTTTTCTTTCTCTTCAAGTTCCCTTTGCCTTTTTCTAAGAGCAAGTTCGTTCTGCCGCGTCTCCTCGAGTTTTTTATTCTTTTCCTCAAGCTCCGCCCTTATATCGCTAAGTTCTACTTTTGTCTCTTCGGAAGCCTGCTGTTTGGCTTTTCTCTCCACATCTTTCCTGACTTCTTCCATTTTATCCCAAAGTTCTTTTTCCCTTTTTGCATACTTTTCCTGCTCATCCTTTATTTTTATTCCTATCTCCTTTTCCCTTGCTTCGGCCTCTTTCCTGGTTTTTTCTTCAAGATCCTTAAACTGTTTGTTATACTTTTTTGCCACGGCTTCCTCAAGATCACGTGATATCGCCTGCGAAAGCTTGAATTCCGCCCCGCACTCGGGACATTTAATGAGCTCTTTGGCCATGCCTGTACCTCCATGTGTTTATGCTTTCTTTCCCTCTTCTATAATAGTTGTAATTTTTCCTCACATCTCAAAGATATTATAATATCATTGTGTTGATAAATGTATTTCTGGCACTGGTCCACTATTAGCTATATGCCAGTGCCACGATACGTTCTTGAATATCCCTACTGATATCACCTTTTTCCCCTCATTTTCACCTTTTCCGGTGATATCGTTATAGAGTGCAATTGTTCCTCTGCTTCCGGTAACAGAAGACCGGTATTCGTCCCCGTCGACCAACAGTTTTTTCGCACAACACAACAGATTCAAAAACCCGTTTTCGGGAATATTCAACGTATATTTTTTGTTCTGCTCTCTCCAAAGCTTTTTAAAAAATAGATCCCGACCAGCATCTCGGTCTTGTGGCCCATTTTTTCGATTACAACACTTTTGCTGAATCGTTAAAAATCCCCCTCTGTCTTCTATCGATCTCCAGTCAACATCTTCTTTCTGTGTTTCATTATGAATACTTCCAGAATCAGCGCTAATCTCTTTTGATTCTTTTTCTTGCACAACATTACTCGTTTTATCACCACTAATCGCTTTCACGGCCTCTATCCATGACTCCCGAGCCTGCGGTTTGTTACCCTCTGGAGGCGCTACGGCTTTTGCCGGGATATAATTTGTAAAACCTCCGCTTGCCAGACGATTCTGTGCTTTATTACCAAAAGCAATAACTTTGGCTTGGGGAACAAGCTCCAAAAGCGGAACAAAATAACGTTTTACACAGGCCTGTTCGACTTGGCTGGATATCCGCCCTCTTTCCACCGGAGCAGAGCAAAGCACACTATCGGTAAACAGGCATTTTTTCATCTGTTCATCAAAACTCATCCCGGGCCATAAAAGATCCATAACGAATCGGACATTTTTATGCATTACGTCTATCCCTGTTTTAAAGAATTTCCGGGCGCATGAAATGGCATCATCAATGGTAGGATGATTCTCCTCCCCAAGTGGATCTCCCGGTTCGGCAAAAACAAAGATCACCTCAATATCTTCCAGGCTTCCTTCGGCTCCGCAAAACCCCCTCGGAGCATGCCCTTTACGCGGCGCCCATCTCATTTCTCCCTCGCATTCAGCGGCAAACCCAGGGCATGGGCCATATGACGCGCTAAGAATATTTCTGATTTTTTCATTCATGACAGGCTCCTTTTTGTTTTGTGGCGCTCTATTTATCTCCCGCATATAGATCAACTCTACGATTTATTTCTTTGCATACCTCTATCGGCTTTGTAACCTTTATGTATGGTATCCATTTAAGAACTTCAGGGATAACCTCCATACGGTGATGAACTGTGCTCTTTAAGATAATCGACCCGTCTTTGTTCTCCTTTTTAATTCTCTGTTCCGGAAAATACTTCCGCGCCTTAAAATATTCAGAAACGTGCCCATCAACAATCATCTCCACATCAAAAGATTTCCCGGAATCAAACCATACGTTCATACTTTCGTCAAGCGTAGCCCTAAGTTCACTTTGCATGGGTGTGAACTTTTCATTAAGCGGCCTCATATGCTTTATCTTATCCATTCTGAATTTAGGGAAACCTTTTTTCCCATCCTCCCTGGCCACCAGATACATGAACCCCTCATGCCCATAAATAGTATGCGGCTCTATTATTTTTTCTTCCATACCCCTGCGCGATTCATATAGTATTTCTGCTTTTCTGTGTTCGGTTATTGCTTTGCCGGCAAAGAACGAGATCTCCGGAGGAATATTTACAGTCGGCGGAACTTTGAAATAGAAGGGCGATTCCCCGCCTACCACGGCCATCTTTTCTCTGAGCCCCTTTATCGTTTCCGTGAACTTATCTCCAAGAGGCCTGGCCATCTCATATAATACCGATATAACAGACGCCTCCTCTTTATTTATCATAACTTTTCCCAACCTATACCCTTCTTCAAATTTATATGCGCCCGGCGTCTCTATGCACCTTTCTATCCTGAACCCGGCATATTCAATGGTCTTTATATCTCTTTGTATGGTCCGTTTTGATACATTCAGCTCCTGAGAAATTTTCTCTGTATATACCTTGCCGCCTTTATCCAGCACATTGAGAATAGTCCAGATCCTCTGTATCTTTTTAGCAAATTCATCCATTTTTTTGTTGCTGGCTTTCGAACCTTTTTTCTTGAATTTCATGTGTTTTCCTCATTTTTCCCTTCAAATCCACGAAAACCCGGCGGGTAACATCCCCGCCGGGAAAACCGTAGAAGGAGGTGAAACAATGAACACTTCGTGATTATATCTTACCACTGCGACAACGTCCTGTCGCTGTATTTTGACAGAAACTAATGCCCGGGATAACAGGCCCTCTGGCGACAAAGAACTTGTAACATCTCAGTTATCCTCGGAAATATAGCTGCCCAACACCCGTCATTGCGAACCCCGCAAAGCGGGGTGAAGCAATCCCAATAAAAAAATATTGTCGGATTTTTTTGCAAAATAAAAAACA
>JBAYES010000062.1:0-11032 GCA_041667545.1 Candidatus Omnitrophota bacterium
AGCGCTTACGGCAAGACTATCATTGATGGATTTGTTAAGAGTAACACCATCCAAAATTCAGGACTTCAAAATCAAGGAATTTCAACACAGTTTTTGGTGAGAAAAGTTTACCGGACAGCATTGAAACACATTAGCTTATTGAGATCACTTCGTCGCCCCCTTCGGGGGCTCCTCGTGACGACGGCGGAGGATTCTACTGCAAATAACTGAAATGTTACCGCCCCCTTCGGGGGCCCCTCGTGACGACGGCGGAGGACTTTACTGCAGATAACTGAAATGTTACAAATATTCAGAAACCACAACACTTATTTCCCCGTACTAATTGTGTGGGGATTTTTAACCTACATAAGGTTCATTCTCGTATGTTGATTTTTTGGCAGAGGCCATGAAAGAGGCTGAATCTAAGGGGGAAATACTGCAAAATGAGCTTAAGTCGCTTGAGTATCAGGAGAAGAATACCTTTAAATCTCCGCCTACCGAATGGATTGATCATCGGTTAGAGGAATTTTATGAGACCTTAAGTGAAAATACTACGGCTTCGGCGTTGGCGTTAAAAGAGGTTTTGGGGGAGGTGCGGATGGAGGCGGTGGTGGATGGGGTGTTTAGTCCGGAATATATAATTAATGGGGTTGCTTCGTCGGGGCCTTCGGCCCCTCCTCGCAATGACGGGGGAAATGGGGATAGTACACGCGTAAGCTCGCCTCGCAAAGACGGGGGAAATGGGGACAGTACACGCGTAAGCTCGCCTCGCAAAGACGGGGGAAATGGGGACAGTACACGCGTAAGCTCGCCTCGCAGTGACGGGGGGTGTACGCCTTTTAGGCCATATTACGTCGCCCACACAAAAATTCAAACCCTTGCGCTTCTGGATGAGAGGCACAAGGGTTCGAATTGGTATCACTGGCGGAGGAGGTAGGATTCGAACCCACGGTCCCTTGCGGGACAACGGTTTTCAAGACCGCCGCGATAGACCAGCTCTGCCACTCCTCCGCTACAAAAAACTACTCGTACTCCACGACTTTTTTCATATGTACAACGGTTTTCCCTTCGGCTTCGCCTCCCTTCGGGCTTTGCCCTCAGGACAGGCAGGACTCCTCTCTCTTCGTTCGCTTCGCAAGACCGCCGCGATACAAACGTATGCCTCAAGTCATGAAACCTACAGTGTGGAATTCTATCACATTTTGAGGCACTTGAGAAGTCATTCTAACTGTCTCTCCTAAAAACATAATATCGCCCCGCGCTATCCGCACAATTATCTCTTATTACATTGTCTCGAGCCAGTTTTTAAAGTTAATAACACGGTCTTTTTGAGAGGGGTCGAAAAGAAAAGGTTCTATGTCTTTGGCAAGTGTTTTGAAATTAAGATCCTCGGACTTTTTCTTCAGCTTAATAATAAGTTCATGTTTTGTTTTTATCTTAAATCGTTCTTCCAGAAATCTATAGTCGGGATCGGATTTTCCCATTAAATACACTACATCAAAAAAATCTCTTCCCTTTGGTCTTTTTCTTGTAAGACAAGCGCATATTTTTTGAGATAGAAGCAGGTTCAAGGGAACAATATTTATGTACCGGAATATCCCGAATTTGTTCAAAATATATTTTTTAGGTTGATATGTATAATTCTGCGGTTCGGCGTCAAGTTGTATAAGGATCTTTTCTTTCTTATGGCCGGATAATTCATTCTGAAAAAGTAACCCCGGGAATTTTATATAACAATGGAAAGCTCCCTTAAAGACGTTCTCAATTTCTACGTCATAACCCTCCAATTCCATTTCTTTTCTTATTATTCCGGATATTTTCTCGAAATCGGATTTTCCGAGCCCCCTATTATCGAAATCGAGATCCTCAGAGAACCTTGAACTGTTGTGGATTATTCGTATTGACGTGCCTCCAAGAAACACAAGTTTATTGCTGTATTCTGTTGAAAAAACTATATCAAGTATTTGATACTGCAGATATTCCTTCAGGATGTTTTCTTTAAAGATCCTGAGCTTTTGGGGATAATACGAGAGTATGTCATTAAAATTTAACATTTAGCACCTTCATCAGTTTAGCGATCGATCTTGTCAGGCGATCATGGGAAAATATTTTCAGATATTCTTTTAATTTTGCTACATTCAACAGATCTCCGGATACTTCCCGGTTGAACCTGAGTTCTTCGAGTGATCTTATATCATCCAGATGTGTGTTTAAATACAAGTAATCTAATACCGTTTTTTCAGGATCGGAAATCAAAAAATCATGAGAAGTTTCTGTGTTCAATGAATATCCCCAGAATAGACGCTTATGAATAGATCTGTAGTTAAAATTGGAAATGGGGGTTTGGATATTACGGGTTTTTCTGGAAGACACGCTGGTTATCTGAAAAACCGCCTCAGGAATCAGTCCATAGTAAGAAAGGGCGGATTCTAACCCGACATAAGAGGGGCTGTATATTTTATTTCCGATCCTCCGGACAAAGGGATCATCTATATCAACGTCACTAAAAACATAAAAATTGCTGGTAAGTTTTGTTATGTAGCCCTTTTTCTGCCATTCATATAGACGGCGGCGGTCTATTGAATCGAAGAAATTTATCACATTTCTGATATCTATTATTTCGTTTTTGGATAATTTGGTTTTAACATCTATGAACTTCATGATATTCCTATATTTGGTTATTTATAACCAAATATATCATTCAAATAGCAAGATGTCAAGACCTTAACGTGAAAAGGCCCTATTTTTTTCATGTTATGAGATCACTTCGTCGCCCCCTTCGGGGGCTCCTCGTGACGACGGCGGAGGACTTTACTGCAGATAACTGAAATGTTACCTATTTTTTATTGAGATTGATTCGGCCATAGGTTAAGTCTGCCGAAATCCTGAGCCATAGCTATAACCACGAGCCGAAGGGCTTCACCCGCCTTCGGCGGGTTCGCAACGACGAGCGGGGGGACGCTACATTTCCGCGAAGAACTGAAATGTTACCCCTATCTACATCTTCCTGCTGTCATAAGCCCAGTGCAGGAGGGCTTGCCTTTGGCGCCTATGGCAGGAGGCATCGCCTTTATCGCAATTTTTCTTTATCTGGGCTATGTGCCTTGTCATAGCCTTCCATCTGGATATCTGTCTTTGGTCCTCTACCGGGAGTCTTCTGCCCATATAGTAGCGGCAATACCATTGGAACCATCCCCTGGGGTCGTCCGGGAATATCCATCCTTTTTCTTTCCAGTAGCTGAGAGGTTTGCTGGCGTTCACTTCATAATAGTTCAAGGCGGGATCATGTTTATCCGGACACAATTTGGCTGTTTCGAACCACTTCCGAGGAAACTCATTCGCGCAATCCGTCATATATTTACCACCGAAAACCCCCATAGACAGCATCTCTTGAGGGGTAAGCTCGGGTTTGAATTCAGGATCGAAATTCTTGCCGGACAGCTCGGAAAGCACATATTTGTAATTTTTCTGCATTTTATCGTTCACAACTACCGTTCTTTTTTTCACGTTCTTTCTCCTTTGAGCAGTTCGAGGCGTTCCTCAACTCTGATCCGGATCTAACACTTATTTGCCGGACGGAAGGCGTAACTCTCCCCTATTATTTTTTATCAAGCCTGCCGCTGAAAAAATTATTTGCCGTAGTTATGTATTCTTCAAATGGCACGAGCGGTTCATTCAGCTTATCGATTGTCTTTTGTGATAACTTTGAAAATTGCGCCGCTTCTCTTCCCGCTATCCTCAAAACATCTTTGTACTTATCGACTACGGCCTTTATCTCGGGGGTTGTCTGTTTTAAAAGTTCACCTTCCCCTCTGTATATCTCAAGCGCGACTTCTGAATGTAGATTTCTGGCTATCCTGCTGAATAATAAATGAAGTACCTGGAACTGGCTTTGCTCTGGAAACCCGCAATTTGAGATCACTCCTATCTTCGGGGTTTTAACGTAACGCGCCGGGTGCCGGCACTCACCTTTTTCATCTTTCACCTGATAAGGTTCGCCCAATGGAAGTATCCTGTCCATAAAGTTTTTCATAAGTCCGGTAACATTGTCTACATAGAGAGGCGTGGCAAAAACCAAGAGGTCCGCTTCCTTCAATTTTTCCAAGATCGGATCCATATCATCCTTGATCACACATTTTCCGGGGGTTTTCAGCCAGCACCAGAAACACCCCTTACAGTTCTTTATTGTTTTTTTAGAAAGCAGGATCTGTTCCACCGTCGCCCCGACTTCCCCGGCGCCTTGAAGAAAGGCTTCCGCCATAATATAAGTATTCCCTCTTTTTCCGCGAGGACTTCCGTTAATAACTAATATTTTCATGAAAACAAGTCTCCTTTTGCCAATACTGAATACTGACCGCGGCTGAGATAATCGTCCGCTTTTATCTCAAACCTGACCACCCTCTCTGCCAATAACACAAAAGTCCAAAAAACCATCCGACCGGGCAGGCTTGAAATGGCCTGTCCGAAATTCACGTTCTCCCGCCCTTACCCGAATCTCTTACCGTCAACATTTCATGAGGATACGGTTCAAAAAACGTCTGCTGTTCAAGATACTTCTCCTCGAACCGCGCTATGTAAGACCTTATAAGGCTTAAAGGAACACTCAGAGGAACCTGTTCCCTTCTGTATTCCTCCAAAGTATTCATAAAAAAAGTCTTCTCAGAAGAAGAAAGTTTTCCTGAAAAATATCCCAAAGCATGCATCATTACGTTTATGGCCGCTCTGTATTTCGGAGGGGCCATGAGAGACTTGTTCATACACATTTCGTACTTCTCAAAGACACCTAATATAGCCTCTTTATCATGATTGGCCACTATACGGCCCATCTCACTAAGCCCCTTCTGGCTATAAGCCATAAAAAGAAATTTATTCTCCGTATGGAACTGTACCAACCCCTTCATTGAGGGCTTTTTTTTGAGTTTCCTGAATTTTGCCGAAATAAATATCCTGGTAAGAAAATTTTCCCTTAAATTAAAGTTGGTAAGCCGCGCTTCGGTCTCAATAGCCAGATGACCAAATTTTTTTAGCACTTCGGCGGCAAAAAATCCGCTCGTCTTACCTATGGGACTTCCCGGATCAAGACTTCTATAGACCTTTACTTCCTTCAGTCCGCATGAAGGAGACCTATCCTTAAGTATGAATCCGTCGACATCCTCTATGGATGATACCAGTTTCCCCGCAAAATTCTGCATCTCATCGGTCACATCTCTGCCGGTATTAAGCTGCATAAGACTGTATCCCGAGCCTTTTGCCACTATCCTTATGGGATCTCTGGGCACCCCGAGCCCCATCTCTACCTCGGGACAATTGGTTATAAGATCAGCGTGCCCCTTAAGCTTATCCACGAACCTGTCGGGGATAACCTCTCCATTCCATCTGCATCCGTCAAACCCCAAGCATTTACTGGCAAAAACGATCGGTCTGGGCTCATTTTTCATGTTCTCACCTCTATGATCTTCTTGATCCCATATCCCCGTTACCCTAAAAAATAAATATCAGAGTGAAATATTTTCAACTGAAGGTAAAAATTATACTGAATATGTTTTACCATCAGCCTTTTACATTGTATTCCCTTAGACCCTCGGTTGCAATAGTAACTTACAAGGTCTGCCTTGCCGGAGCCCATATCCAAAACTCAAATTGGACCATGTATTTTGGGATTTTTGACAGTTCACAAAAAATTTACTTTTTAACATCCTAATTTGGTGTATAATATACAAACACGTATGCTTTTTGGGGATCTTTTCCCTTCCGATTTTTAAAAACGCGGGTCTTCACGCCCAAAAAGGAAAGCCATGAACAGGAAGATTTTTAAAAGATCAATAGGTACTTTAGGCTGCTTATTCCTTACCATTTTGATTTTTTCAAGAGTCGCCGCGATAGCCGCCCCCGGCGATGAGTTTGCCGGGCCATATTTCGACGTACAGCTCAAAGGAAACTGGGTGATCATAGAACCGGTCCAGCTTCCCGGAAAACAAGCACCCGAACCCATACCGCTTCCGTCAAGATATTTCTTTGTCCATGTGGGCAATATCCCCGAAGCGGAAACGCGCGTAAGTTACGGCGGAGCGCTCAACCTGAAATATTTTTCAGGCATAGCATACAATTATCTTCAGAAAGAACTTCCGGGAAAAACCATACGATTAAAAGTGACCGCCCCGGAATCCCTTGTAAGCCCTTTTGCGGCCATTCCCAACAAACTCAGGGTCTCACTGAAAAGCCAGCATGACGGGTCATGGACAGAATTTCTCGAAAGCAAGGAGTGGGTAAATGTAAAGCAACAAGGCAATTATGACTTCAAATTAAAAGTACCGACGGAACCGGTAATAGACCGTTCCGGAAACACATACCACCCGGAAGGAACAATACTTATATCGGTCGAGCTTTATTTGATGGAAGGCACAAAAAGACAGTCATCGATCACTTTTGCCATATCGGACATCGAGATCGAAGGTATAGACCTTAATGAAGAAGACGTGGAGCTTGAGCTCTTACTGAAGGAGCCTTCAGCAAAAAAGGTCTTTTTACCGTCTTTCCCGCGCGGCAGCGTTATATTTTACAGCATTGGGCATGGTAATACCCTTCAATTCTCCCCCTCAGCCTCAGCCGCCGAGAAAACGTATCTTTCGGGTAACCTCGAGGATTTTTTCCTCACGGTACCCGTTTTCATCCCGGAGGAATTAAGGCTTCAAAAAGGGTCCCTGGCTCTAACCCTCGATTCCGGGGACGGCTTAACAAGATCCGCGGTTAAAAATTTTGACTCATGCAGTATCGAGGGAAAAGTCTATCTCACAATCCCTTTAAAAGATTTTTCGGTAAAGGAACATTTACAGGAAATAGCTTCTTACGATATGACTCTCGACATAAAAACCCAACAGCCGCACACGGATAACATGATGCCTTTCGTCATTGAGCCGGCGGTTGTCCGCAGGGGGACATTGATACCGTTCGACGATAATTGGCGCATACGCCGGGATACTGATATACAGCCTGATAAAACCACGGTTGTCGAGGATAACGCCGCTGAAATATTACTCTCCGAGAACCCCTATCAAATGACATTCTCCGCTAAGATGAAAGGCGGGATAGATTGGTCGGACCCTTATTACCGCATTGAGATCATCCGGGATATCCCGGGTTCTCCGGTCAATATGGACGATATGCGCCTCGAGGTCAACATGAGCCCTCTTACGAACACTATGAAGTATTGGCAAAAACCTTTCAGGGCGAGATTAGCCCTTGTAGACATTAACGGCAACATGATGTTCGGACCTAATATTTCCCTTTCCGAGGGAGTGTCAAACCCGGCAATATTAGATGTCTCGATCACGAATCCCATGCCCAAAGGTTTGGTATTTGCCGGTTTTGACCCCGAAAAGGTCAGATCCATAGTTATTAATTTCGAAGGGTCACACGGCCCTACCGACATGATAGAAATAGAAACCCAGCTTACCGATCTATTTATAACGCCCAGAGAACACAAAAGGCCGGCCGGCAAAAAGACCGTTAATTTCGACCGGTTTACCGGCGCCGGAGCCAAAGGAAATCTGTCTTCCCTGATCAAGGAATTTGGCGGGTTCACCCTGGGCATGAACTACCCCTTCCCTGTGCTTGAGATCTCGCCGGATGTCCTGGAGGTGCCGCAGATCTATCCGACTGTCGGGAAAAAAGCTACAGACCCCAATCATTTAAGTTTTGCAAGCCCGATCACGAAAAAAACCACACTTGAAGATTTCACCGTTTTGGTCGAGCATGACTTGACTCTCATAAGGCTGTTCCTTTTGGGGCATCTTGCCGGAGTTTTCGAATGGGACGAAAAAGAGATAGATATTACGGGGTTTTTGGAAGGAGAAGAAGCTCTTCTTCAGGATATGGCGGGAATGAGCGTTGAAAAACTCGTTGACTTCCTTAACAACAATGAGGAAATGATATTTCCCGAAACCGGTTCCGGCCGTATAGCGGGACTGCAGAAAGACGTAATGGGCGACCTTACCGCTCTTTTGGATATTTTGGAAACGGTTGAGCGGAACACAGGCCGCAAACTATGCGTCATAGTGTGCCTTTATGATTTTCTACTCGGTGACGGTTCTGAAAAAGAAGGGCCTCTTCACTCATACAAGGTCGGCGAACATCCCGAAGCCGTGCTGAACCCTTCGACAAAAGTTAAAGTTCATTCGATAGTCTGGAAAATGCTGAAGGAATGGAGCAAAGACGAACGTTTCCACAGGTACATCTCAATAATGGAAATTATGAACGAACCCGGCAACGCAACCGTCCTGTCCACAAAACAGAATTTCAACGAATTCTTTAATTTTATAGCGGAAAATCTTTATCTTGCCAAAGACGCTATCGGCGGAGATATCCCCGTATCCGTCGGTTTTCGTTCATGGCCCGCCGATCTGCGTTTCTGGGCGGACCTGGCTTCGGGATTAGATGTCCTGATGATACACTACTGGGAGAGCCTGGAATCTTACAATATCAACACACCCGGGCTATGGCCTCTTAAAATGGATATATCCGCTCTCTGGGAATATTTAGGCGCAGAACCATCCGGCCGTCTGACCGGTATGGGAGAGATCGGCCCCAAAGAACCGCTGAAAAAAAATCTGATGGATATAGAGAACGCCGGCTACGATTTCTGTCTTATGTGGTCATATTCGGGGCATGATTCATACGATGCCCGGGCAGCCATAAACAAAATATCCGAATACCAAAAAGGCAATAGAGTATCGGCCGGGCTTATATTTCTTGAAGAGTCCGACATAAAAAGGGCTTTTGAATACATCATTAACAACATTGACCCCAAGAAAAAGAGCGTGAATATTGACACCGCTGAAGATGACGGATCCGGAATGACCATTAAAACCATACTGGAAAGCGCCGAACTGAAAGGGATCCCCTTTACCGAAGAGAATTTCCGGAAAATGATGGAGAACATCTTTCGCCGAAAATCCATCTGGGATAAAAAATAATATTTTCGGGATCCTGACTCTGCTTCCAGAAACTAAAGTACTTATAAATAGATGGTTTCAGAAGATCATTGCTTACTGATATTGATATGGTAGTATAGGGACATAAGATGACTATTCCTCAAAACAAAACAAACATGGGGGTCAATATGAAAAAAGCGTTTGTGTTTGCGTCAGTATTCTCTCTCCTGATGTGTATAGGGCAAGTCTTAAGCTATGGCGACGAACACGGAACGGATACCGTTGAATATTCCGAGGACCGCGGGAAAGATCCCTGGGTAGTAGACATTGAGGAAATAACCACTCAAAACACACATTTCAGAGCGGCTAAGTGGACGGGAGACAATCTTCAAATGACGCTTATGTCTATCCCTGTCGGCGGACATATAGGCGGAGAAAAACATTCTTTTACTGACCAGTTCATAAGAGTAGAAAGCGGAACGGCCAGAGTTTTAATGGGAGATTCCGCGGAGAACATAACTTTTAACGAGGAAGTATCCGATGACTGGGCCATCTTTGTTCCCGCGGGATCATGGCACAATCTTATAAATACCGGAAAAACCGATGTAAAAGTGTACACCATCTACTCGCCGCCGGAACATCCCGAAAGCACTCTTCACCTTACTTTCGAGGACTCCGAAGAAGCGCATCAATAGTTAATGTTCGATCAGACCCATACGTTTATCTGACTTGCGGCATTCTTGTCCACAGCGAATTGGCTTTCACCTATTTGAAAAACATAGGAAGGAAATCTCTCGATAAGTTTTACATGAGAACCAGGCAAAGCTCCC
The DNA here is from genome assembly GCA_041667545.1 of Candidatus Omnitrophota bacterium. Lineage (GTDB taxonomy): Bacteria > Omnitrophota > Gorgyraeia > Tantalellales > Tantalellaceae > SLID01. The sequence continues at coordinate 9,740 of JBAYES010000062.1, forward strand.
ATTGCCATTATTTTCCTCAGCATGGGTTTGTCGTTGGTCTGTATGTAGGCTATCTTCCCCTTTTGGCCTTTTTTCATCTCTGAAAGAGATAATATAATGCTTTTGAGCTCCTTTTCTCCTTTACCGCAGCATTTGCCGGGCGGTATAGTGCTTCCGTGAGGACATTTTCTCGGATGCCCGAGAAGCGTACATATTTTATCTTCGAGACCTTCTTTCAGGATATGCTCAAGCTTACACCCCGCCTCATGGACATGGGCGCCTTTTATCTGAAAAACATCCGCCAACAGCCTCTCGGACAGCCTATGTCTTCTTACGCAAAGTTTTCCTTCCTCCCTGCCCTTGGCGGTAAGAAGTTTTCTATCTTTCATGGAAACATATCCCTTGTCCACAAGCTCTTTAAAACAAGCCACATCAACGAGTACACCGGTATCCGGGGTCTTTCCTTCCTCTACTATCTCTGTCCAGAGTTTCTCAAGTATCTCCTCTGCCCTGTCGGTCAATTTCATTTTTGTTTTCTCCTCTTATTCAGTATACTCTTAAGCCACTTGTCCTCGGGGGGAGTCTCATACCCGCAATTCGGGCACTTAACAAGTTTACATCCCTTTGCCATTGGACACCCTACGCATAAGGCATCCGCCTTTTTCTCATCGAACATATATCCGCAAAACGCGCATTTCATGAAGAGATCCCCCTTATCCCGTGTTTGACACTACTTATTTTCATATAACAATACCTGCGGCCGTAAGAACACGGTTCACGACGAAGCCCACGGTAAAAGAAAATATCAGAATAAAGCCTGATATGGCGATAGCTGTTTTCCAGCCTCTTTCTTTTATGTTCACGAGGAACTGCGCTACACATGGCAGGAACAAAGTAAGGGTTATGCAGGCCACTACCAGTTGCACCCCCGACAAAGATCCGGCTTTACTCAGATCATAAAGTCCCGCCGCCCCGTAATCTCTTCTAAAAAATCCGAAAAGAAAAACATGCGCGGCTTCTGCGGGAAGGCCGAGCAGTTTTGTGGGGCCTTCCAAAAGCCTTATCACAAGGCTGAATAACCCTGTAAGCCTGCCCGCCCATATAACGATACTCGCGAAAATAAATAACGGAAGAACCTCTTTTAAATACCACTTCACCCTGGCATAGGTCTTTACAATAACATTCGCCATACTGGGAAATCTTAAAGGCGGAACTTCCATATAGAAAGTAGGCCTCTCCCCCGGCAGTACCCGTGCAGTAAGATACCCTATAAGCAGGAATACCATGGATATTACACCGGCCCAGATAAACACG
>JBAYES010000063.1:0-10677 GCA_041667545.1 Candidatus Omnitrophota bacterium
GGCGATCACAAGATGAACCGGCTGTCTGAGTTGCTTCCGGAAAACTGGCAGCGCTTACGTTCCGGCGATAAGGACAACTGACCTGTATTCTAAGGACGCTTACGCTACACCTGTCCCCAGCTCAAAGCTACACCTGTCCTAAATCTAATCCCACACCTGTCCCCACAGTATTGTTATGCGCGGGTTGACTTACAGCAGGAAGGGCATGTGCTGCGCGCTTTGCTGCTTCGCCTGTTATTTTCACCATCGCGGTGTGTGCTGCAGAAAGGCAGAACATTTTTATCCTATCCGGCGGCGAATCCGCTCCAGTGCTCCCACATACCCTTCCCGCTGTTTAATCCAGGGACGGTTCTCAATTTGAACCTACACCTGTCCTCATCTCAAAGCTACACCTGTCCCCAGCTCAAAGCTACACCTGTCCTAAATCTAATCCCACACCTGTCCCCACAATATTGTCATGCGCGGGTTGACTTACAGCAGGAAGGGCATGTGCTGCGCGCTTCGCTGCTTCGCCTGTTATTTTCACCATCGCGATGTATGCAGCAGAAAGGCAGAACATTTTTATCCTATTCGGCGGCGAATCAGCTCCAGTGCTCCCGCATACCCTTCCCGCTGTTTAGTCCAGGGACGGTTCTCGATCTGAATCTACACCTGTTGTCCCTGTTAAACCTCATTACGAAGATCGTAGAACCGATGATACAAGCGTCCGGTATTCCCTGCGAGGGACGCTCGATCTTCCCAGCGAGAAGATCTTCGCTCGACGGACGACCTCGTTCCCACGAGGGCCCGTGCCCTCGTGGACCATGCCCGCTCGGTCGTCCAACGCTCTCTCCGGGAACACCAGACCCTTGTATCGTTAACATTTCTTGAGTAATCGTGGGATGTAAAAGGGGACAAGCTACTTTACTCTTAGGGGAAGACGGTGGAAATAAAGTCAGTCTGTCCCCTTTATACTTCTATTGTTCTTGCCCCTCTTGCATAAAGATACTATAATATGGGCTGTGAAAAGAGGGTTTTCTCGGGGGTATCTTGAGGGACCGAAGAACATTATCTGAATGGGAGGTAATTATGGAAAATTTTGAGATCATTGTAAATGACACTAATTTCGGCGCCGAGGTGCTGGAGTCGAAAATACCGGTGCTTGTGGATTTTTGGGCCGAATGGTGCGGGCCCTGCAGGATGCTCGGTCCTGTAATAGGTGAGATAGCCAAAGAGTATGCCGGCAAACTTAAGGTGTGCAAAATAAATGTGGAAGAGGCACCAAAAACCGCTTCGGATTACGGAATAATGAATATTCCGACAATTATGGTATTAAAAGAGGGGCAGATTGTGGACAAGGCCGTGGGGGCATTACCTAAGAAAGATATAGTGGCTAAATTCCAAGAACATATCGGGTAGCAATATCTCGGGGGGGCAAGTGAAAGAATATGGGTTTCGGTCGCTTGAAAGAATAGTAAAGAAATTTCCGGGTAAAAGGCTTCTTGTTCTCGGAGACCTTTTGCTGGATCAGTTCATATGGGGAGACGTTTCCCGCATATCGCCGGAAGCGCCTGTACCTGTAGTATGGGTGAAAAAGGAAGACCATATGCCCGGGGGAGCGTGCAATGTCGCCAGCAATCTTGCTAAACTTGGGGCGGATGTCTCCATAGTAGGGATAGTGGGTAATGACGATAACGGCCGGATATTGAAAGAGTTGATGTCTTCGATAGATGTGGGAACGGAAGGTGTTGTTGTCGATAAAGAAAGGCCCACTATACTCAAGACCAGGGTAATAGCCCATCACCAGCAAGTCGTGCGGATAGACAGGGAAGACCCTCGCGATTTTCCTGCCCGCGATATGTCTCGGATAAAAGATTATTTGAAAAACAATATCAAGGGTTTCGATGGGGTCATAATAGAGGATTACGGCAAAGGTGTGGTGACTTCTGAGCTTCTCAGAATGGTCGTTCCTCTCGCGAAACGTCACGGAAAAATGGTGGCTGTAGACCCCAAAGAGAACCATTTTTCGTATTACAAAGGAGCAAGCGTCATAACGCCGAATCATCACGAAGCCTCGAAAGCCGTAGGGTTCGCCATAACCGACGAGGCATCCATGGTGAAGGCCGGGAACAAGCTCATAAAAAAACTTAACCTGGATGTCGTTCTCCTTACTCTAGGAGAGAACGGTATGATGGTCGTGCAGAAAGCCGGAGCGCCTAAAACTATACCGACAGCAGCCCAGGAAGTTTTTGATGTTTCCGGGGCGGGAGATACGGTCATAGCGGTATATACGCTCTCGATGGTTAGCGGGGGGAACCCCATAGTGGCGGCACACATAGCTAATTGTGCGGCGGGTATAGTTGTGGGTAAAGTGGGTACGGCCACGGTAACCAGGGCCGAACTTTTAGAAAGGCTTAAAAAGGAAACTTTACGCGGGAGAGGGACAAGATGAGAAAGGTAGCTGTTATCCCTGCAAGATGGAGCTCGACAAGATTAAAGGAAAAAGTACTCGCGGATATAGACGGGAAGCCGATGCTGCGTCATGTGTGGGAGAGGGTGAAAATGGCTCATGAAGTGGACGAGGTTATTGTGGCATGCGATAAAGAAAAGGTTTTGAAAATAGCCGAAGCTTTCGGCGCGAGATGCATGTTCACATCCCCGGAGCATTCTTCGGGCACGGACCGGATATCGGAAGTAGCTGGTTCCGTAGACGCCGATGTTTATATCAATGTGCAGGCCGACGAACCTATGATAGATCCCCTGACGATAGATAATCTGGCGCAGGTGTTCGAATATGAAAAGAATATCCAGATGGCCACCCTTATAAAACGGATAGAGAAAGAAGAAGATATTACGGACCCTAATGTTGTAAAAGTGGTGGTAGATCGTAAGGCTTTCGCGCTTTATTTTTCGCGGAGCCCCATACCCTACATGAGAAGAAAAGCCCTTGATCCGGATATTGCGGGCGGCACTGTCGGACACGAGGCAACAGGCGGATACTATAAGCATATCGGGATCTACGCGTATACTAAGGATTTTCTTTTTACCTATCGTAATCTTCCCCGTTCCGTTCTGGAAACTGACGAGCAGTTGGAACAGCTCCGCGTTCTGGAGCACGGGTATAAGATCAAAACGATCGAGATCAGGAGCGAGACTATTGGTGTGGATACCCAGGAGGATCTGGACAAGGTAAGACAAATATTCGCGGAAGAAAAGGCAAAGAGCGGGAACGGTAAAAACAATGGGAATTAAAAAGACGGTAAGAATAGGCGATATAGAGATAGGCGCGGGGGGGAAAATAGTTCTTTTCTCAGGACCCTGCGTTATAGAGTCTGCCGAAAGCGCGCTTGAGAGCGCTAAGGCCATTAAAAAGATCGCTCAGGAAGCAGGAATGCCGTTTGTTTTCAAGGCCAGTTTCGATAAGGCCAACAGGAGTTCGGCCAGGTCTTTCCGGGGTCCGGGAATAAAAGAAGGTCTCAAGATACTTCAGGAAATCAAGAACGAAACGGGCGTTTATGTAATAAGCGATATTCATTCCATAGAACAGGTAGAGCCCGCGTCTAAAGTGCTGGACGTTATACAGATACCGGCGTTCCTTTGCAGGCAGACCGATCTTTTGCTGGAAGCCGCCCGCAGCGGAAAACCGGTCAATGTTAAAAAAGGGCAGTTCATGTCACCGGACGAGATGAAGAACGTGGCGGACAAGATAGTTTCAGAGGGTAACGAACAGATAATTCTCACGGAAAGAGGTACCAGTTTCGGGTACAATACTTTGATCAATGATTTCAGGGGTTTTGTGAAGATGGCCGAGGCCGGGTATCCTGTTGTTTTCGACGCGACCCATTCTGTGCAGTGTCCGGGAGGAATGGGAGATTCAAGCGGCGGCGAATCCAGGTTTGTGGCTCCTCTCTCGAGGGCAGCGGCAGCGGTGGGCTGTGACGGACTTTTTATAGAAGCGCATAGAGACCCGTCAAAAGCCAGGAGTGACGGCCCAAATATGGTAAGAATATCCGACCTTGCGGGGCTTCTTAATGACGTTAAAAAAATAGAAAGGGCAGTAAGAATATGAGCATTTCAACCGCGAGAAGAGTTTTGATGAATGAGAGCAGGGCTATCGCAAAGCTTGCCGGAAAAATAAACTCTGATTTCAGCAAAGTAGTAAAGGTCCTGGCTTCTTCCGGAGGCAGGGCCATAGTTACCGGAATGGGCAAGCCCGGATTTATAGCACAGAAAGTATCCGCTACAATGGCCTCTACTGGGACACCGTCGCTATATCTTCATCCCGCGGAGGCTCTGCACGGAGACCTGGGACGTGTTACTTCTCAGGATGTCATAATAGCCTTTTCTAACAGCGGGGAAACAGAGGAAGTGGTGCGCCTCATTCCCATAATCAAAAAGATAGGAGCGAAACTTGTTGCCATAACGGGAAACAAGAATTCTATCCTGGCCGTGAATAGTGATTTTGTTCTGGATAGTTCCGTTGATAAAGAAGCATGCCCTCTGGGGCTTGCCCCTACAACATCCACAACGGCCATGCTGGCGCTGGGAGACGCTCTTTCCATAGCCCTTCTCGAAGAAAAGAAATTCCGGCCGCAGGATTTTGCCATGTTCCATCCGGGAGGAAGCCTTGGAAAAAGATTGATACTTAAAGTAGAGGACATAATGAGGCCCATATCTAAAACGCCCATTGTAAAAGAAGACAGTATGGTGAAAAATGTACTCATAAAAATAACACGCATGAGAGCGGGGTCGGCGAGTGTCGTGGACAGAAAGGGAAAATTGGCAGGTATTTTTACCGACGGGGATCTCAGGAGGCATTTTGAGAAGGGAGAGAAGGTTCTTACGAGCAAGGTGAAAGATGTGATGACCTGTTCACCCGTAACTATTTCAAAAGACCGGCTGGCTGCCGAAGCATTTGACATATTGCGAAAAAAAAAGATAGATGAAATGCCCGTAGTGGACGAGCAAGGCCGTCCTCTCGGCATTTTGGATGTTCAGGATATACTTGATGCCGGGCTTGTTTGATGTTAAATTGGAACAGAAAGGAAAGTGTTTGAATGGAATATACAGCCGAAATACTGGAAAAAGCGAGAAAAATAAAAGTTTTGCTGCTTGATGTGGACGGAGTAATGACCGACGGCCGTATAATTTACGGCATCAGGGGGGAAGAGCTTAAAAATTTCGACGTGAATGACGGCCTTGGCATAATGCTCGTCAAGAGAGCGGGATTTAAATGCGCTATACTCACAGCGAAAGGGTCCAAAGTAGTAACTAAAAGGGCGAAAGAACTTAAAATAGACAAGGTATACAAGGATTTTCATTACAAAATAAAGGCCCTGGGGCCGATATGCGGTGAATTCAATGTTGCTCAGGAAGAAATATGTTTTATAGGCGACGATGTTATCGACGCGCCCATACTAAAAAGAGTAGGCCTTGCTGTGTGTCCTCCCAACGCTATGGATGAGGTGAAAGCTCTTGCTCATTTTGTAACACAGAGGACCGGCGGCAGGGGAGCAGTTAGAGAAGTGTGCGACCTTCTGATAAGAGCCCAGGGCAAATGGGAGGAGACGATCGGAAGATATTTCGAAGATCAATAAGTTATGCGAAGGCATTTTATGAGAGAGGTTGAAAGCAGAGGGCGGAGATAAGGATGTACACGGTAAGCGTGGAATCAAAGTTCTCAAGCGCGCATAATCTCAGAGGGTACAGGGGGAAATGTGAGGACCTCCATGGCCACAACTGGAAGGTCAGGATGTCGGTTTCTTCTGACACGCTTGATGAGATCGGAATGGTACGCGATTTTACGGTGCTTAAAGAGGAGCTGAACAAGGCCGTAGACGGATTGGATCATAAATATCTGAATGATATAGAATCTTTCAGATCGGTAAATCCCACTTCCGAAAATATAGCTCGTTATATTTTTGAAGAGGTTTGCCGCGCGAATCCCGGTCTTGGCGTTAAAAAAGTCACTGTATGGGAAACCGATACATCAAGCGCCTCATATTCGGTATGACCTGAAATATACAGCTGGGTCATGCGGTATCAAGGGGATAACAGAAAAAATGGAAAAGTCGATAGTACTCCTTTCAGGAGGAATGGATTCAGCGGTAACCTTGTACAAGGCCAGGCAGAAGAACGAGTGTTTTGCCCTGGCGTTCTCTTATGGTCAGAAAGCGCAAAGAGAGGTGTCCTCGGCTGCGCGCGTCGCGGAAATAGCGGGGTGTAAATTCACGGTTCTTGAAATATCTTTACCATGGAAAGGAAGCGCTCTGTTGGACGAATGTAAAGATGTTCCCGGATATTCGGAAATCTCTCAGGGGAAGATACCCGGGACATATGTTCCGGCAAGAAATATATTATTTTTGAGCTATGCTGTTTCTTATGCCGAAGCCATAGGAGCCGAGTCGGTGTATATAGGGGCGCATCAACTTGATTTTTCGAATTATCCGGATTGCCGTGAAGTTTTTTTCGATAGCTACAGAGAAATGATAAGAAAAGGAACAAAGTCGGGGTCGGAGGGTAGGCCCGTGGACATAGTTACGCCCATTATAAACATGACGAAAAAACAGATAGTAGAAGAAGGCTTAAAGCTGGGGGTGCCGTTCGAAGAGACATGGTCATGCTATACTCATGAAGAGATGCCTTGCGGGAGATGCGAATCCTGTATGTTCAGGGCCAGGGCGTTCAAGGAAGCCGGAATAGCGGATCCTTTTTTTGCCGGGAAAAGTTAGGCGGCCGCATGATTCCAGAGAGCCTTCGCGGATAAAGAGGGGATTAAGGAAAGGGAAAAAAGAATATAGCAAGAGGGGCAATATGCAGGCAAAGATATCTGAGATCTTTACGTCCTACCAGGGGGAAGGGACGTTTATGGGGTCTCGGCAGGTTTTTATCAGGTTTTACGGGTGTAATCTGAATTGTTCCTACTGTGATACCGTGCAGGAAAGTTACAGATCTTTTACCAAAGAGTCCCTTATGGGAAAGATACTTGATATTAAGGAAGACTACAATGAGCTGGTATTGACCGGGGGAGAACCCCTCCTTCACGCGGATTTTTTAGCTGGTTTTCTGCCTCTTTATAAAAAGAATTCCAGGAAAAAAGTTTATCTAGAAACCAACGGTACACTGCCATTGGGAATGGCCAAAGCGGCCGAGTGGGTGGATATAGTGGCTATGGATATAAAACTTCCGTCCTCTACAGGGATAAACAAGGATCTGTGGCTGCTTCATTCGGAATTTCTGGCGCAATGCGCAGGGAAGGAAACGCTGGTTAAGGCGGTAATTACAGATGCTACTACGATAGAAGACATAAAACAATTGGCGGGCCTTTTAAAATCATCCGGCAGAGAGATGCCGGTGATACTTCAGGTGGTCACGAACGGTGATGGTGAGGGGAAAAGTCCGGATGAGGAGATGTTGTTCTTCTTTAAAGAATATATCAAGAAAGAAACTTTGCTGAAACCAGTAGTCCTGGGACAGATGCATAAATGCATGGGGATGAAGTAGTGAAGGCCATGGTTGATAATCCATGGTCCATAGTCGGTAGTCCATAGTTTGGGAACATGACTCCGGGGGGTAGTGCCGGGGGATCAAAGAGAAGGTCTGATTACGGTTCATAGGAAAAAAGGATAGAGAGATGGGAAAAGATTATGACCTTTTGCAGGAAAATATACGGAAGGCGGAATTACCCGTTATAGACACCTGGGAAAACAAATACAGCGACAAGAATTATAAGGTAAGTTTTGATACGGATGAATTCACTTGTGTGTGTCCCAAGACCGGGCTTCCGGATTTTGCCAGAATAGAGATAGAATATTTTCCGGACAGGCTTTGCATAGAGCTGAAATCGTTCAAGGAATATATGGTATCTTATCGTGATCTGGGAATATTTCACGAGCATGCCGTAAATCGTATGCTCGAAGATCTTGTCAGGACGTGTTCCCCCCGATATATGAAGGTAAGGGGGATGTTCAAGACGCGCGGCGGGATAACAACTCATGTAGAGGCGGAATATAGTCCGGAGCGGGCATCGTAGAAAGGCAGAAGAAAGCGGACAATGAAAATAAAGACCCGGCGATACTATATATATTATCTTCTCAGGATGGCTCTTTTTCTTTCACGATTTGTGCCGCTAAAGATTCTTTTAAGAGCCGCGGACTTTGCCGGACGGATAGGTATTGCCGTTCTTCCAAAATACAGGGATATAGCGGTAGAAAACCTTGAGAGGGTCTTCCCGGGAAGGTATGACGAAAATGTCAAGATAGCTGAAAGGGTTTTTGTTAATTTTGTAAAGAACGGCGCGGAATGGGTCAAACTGCTTTCCATGCCGCCGGATGAGGTCAGGAGTATTATTCCAGAAGTGAGGGGAAGGGAATATCTGGACAAGGTGCTTTCCCGGGGCAGAGGGGCTCTTGTTCTGGGGTTTCATTTCGGTAACTGGGAGCTTCTTGGAATAGGATTAAGAGTCCTCGGATATCCGGGCGCGCTTGTGGCGCGGAGAATATATTTCGACAGATACGATGACATTATAACCGGAATGCGCGCGAGGTTCCAGGCCAGGGTCATATATCGGGATGAATCTCCGAAGAAAATGCTGGCGGAACTTAAAAAAGGGAATATTTTGGGAATAGTACCTGACCAGGATGTGGATAGTGTGGACGGAGTGTTCGTTGATTTTCTCGGCTACCCCGCGTACACTCCCACCGCTCCGGTCAAGATAGCTTCGGCGGCAGGCACGTCCATAGTTCCTGTGTTTGTCGTCAGAGGGGCGGGGGACAAGCATACAATGATAATAGAAAAGCCGATAGAAGTTCCCGAAAGAATAAAAGATAAGGACGCCATAGAGAAATATACACGTGAGTGGAGCGATATGCTTGATGCCTATGTAAGGAAGTATCCTGAACAGTGGGTATGGGTACACAAGAGATGGAAAACCGTTCCGCCGGCGAAAGAGGAAAAGCCAGGCAGGGAAAACCAGGGATAAAAACTATGGTAAGAAAAAGCATAAAAGCGGCCGCGGTAGCGGCTGTCATCATAGCGGGCTCATCCTATTTTTACAGGCCGGGACAAATAACACCAGATCCTCCCGCCAGAGGAGCGTCCGATGTTCCTGCTGAGATGGAGCAGAACGTTACGGCTTTTTCCATAGAAGGCAGAAGCCCGAAAGGTGCCCGGCAATGGAACCTTAGCGGTGAATCGGCGAAGATAGTGGGCGATGATATACATCTTAACAGCATCGAGGCGGTCGTTTACAATGATGAATCCGTTGTGAACCTGTCCTCAGATTCAGGGGTATACAGGAGGATCACGGGGGAAGTTCAGCTTCTCGGCAATGTGCGGGTTTTTTCAGGGGAAGAATTTACTCTTCTTACAGAGAGCGCCAGATGGGTGCAGGAGGAAAAAGTTATACGGACCGACGATATTGTCAAAATAAGCCGGGAGGGTATGGATGCTGTAGGAAAAGGCGGCAGTGCTAATTCAGACGAAAAATGGGCGAGACTAAACAGTGAAGTGAGCGTGTTCATTCCTCCCGATACCAGGGTGAGGTCGGATGGCCCCTTGGAAGTCAGGCACGATGAAAACGTGGCGGTATTCCGCGATAATGTTATAGTGGAAGATAAGGAAGGCCGGCTCCTGGCGGATGTATTGAGAGTGGAATTCGACCCCGGGACAAAAAAAATTTCCAGGGTTATTGCCGAGGGAAATGTAAAAGTGAAAAAAGGAAATACCTATACGTTAAGCGAAAAGGCCGTGTATACGGAAGGGACAAAAAGCGCTCAGCTTCTGGGGAGGCCCAGGGTGATAATAGATCCCGCGGAAATAGAGAATTTTGATAAAATGGCCATTTAATGCTTTCTGCGGTTAAAACATCGGGGAGAAAAAATGCATTTGCTTGAGACGAAAGATCTTGTGAAAGGATATGGCGGAAAGATCGTGGTCCGGGGCATAAGTATAAATGTGAAAAGAGGCGAGGTGGTGGGTCTTCTCGGTCCGAACGGAGCGGGAAAAACAACCACGTTCTACATGGTTACAGGCATAATCAAACCGGACAAAGGGAGCGTTATTTTCGACCGGAAAGACATAACCGGTCTTCCTATTCACCGTAGAGCCAGATCGGGGATAGGCTACCTGTCTCAGGAACCTTCCATTTTCCGTAAACTTACCGTTGAAGAGAACATAATGGCTATAATGGAGACTTTGGGTTTTCCTCGGAGGGAAAGGGCCAGACAGCTTGATGACCTTCTCAGCCAGCTTAAAATAGCGCATCTCAGAAAGAATAAAGCATATACCCTCTCCGGAGGAGAGAGAAGGCGTCTTGAAATAACCCGGACTCTTGTGACCAATCCCATGTTTATACTGCTTGATGAACCGTTCAGCGGAATAGATCCCATAGCTGTTTACGATTGCCAGGAGGTCATAAGGGAGCTTAAGGAAATGGGGCTCGGCATACTCCTTACCGATCATAATGTCAGGGAAACACTTGCCATAACGGACAGGTCTTACATAATGTATGAAGGCCAGATACTGATATCAGGGTCAAAGGATGAGCTTATAAACGATCCCAAAGCCAGAGAAATATATCTGGGGGAAAGGTTCAGCATGTGAAGAGGTTTTATAATAAGTTACGTACTTGAAAACCGGTTAAGGGATATGGTATAGTGGTAGCCTTCCGGGGACTTAACTCAAGAAAAAGGAGAAAAA
>JBAYES010000064.1:0-10207 GCA_041667545.1 Candidatus Omnitrophota bacterium
GCCACGCGGCCTCTCCCAAATGTTTGTACTTCGCTCTCTCCATGCCGGCCTCCTCTGGTTAAGAAGGCTTTATGGTATCGGGTTTCACGGCAGAATGGAAGATGGGGTTCTAACGACGCTTACAGTACAACGGCGTCGATTATTATTATATGATGCGAAAACTCAACGATGTGACGGAGGCTGTTGCCCGGGAGAAAAGCGCCTTGTTTGTCGACTTGGCGAAGCATAGCAGCTGGGACGATGTCGACTTTTATGACTTTACACACATGACACCACAAGGAGCGGGAAAGGTGGGAAATCTCTTGTATGATGCACTGAGTAACTCAATAAGAGATGCTGAACAAATTGCTCCGCCCGACAAGGAATAGCGCGCCGTTTTGCTCTGCGCCATTCCTTGTCGGGTGAGCATAGCGTTCGGCTGCAAACAGGAGATAGACGCCAGCAATGCTGACAATGAAGGACATGATGAGTAAATATAGACGAAAATTCGGCATCATTCCCCTAATTGTGTTTGCCGGTTTTTGCGCTTTTATGCTAATGTATTGGATCACAAGCCAAGGCACCGGTGTCAGTCCAGACTCCACTACATATATTGAAGCTGCACGAAGTCTGATTGCAGGGAACGGATTTTTCGCCCATGGCAAGGTCATGACCCGTTATCCCCCAGGTTATCCAATCCTGATAGGAGCGGTTGACTTGCTTCACCCTGGCGACGTTCTTCAGGCAACTCGCTTTCTTGCTGCACTTTTTTTTGGGGCGAATCTTGTCCTTCTTGGCCTTGCGGTTCACTTATGCACAAAGCGTAGCTTAGTAGCCACGGTTTGCGCCATGCTGTTATTCCTGTTTTCGGCACCAACAATATCAGTACATTCAATGGCTTGGACAGAAGCTCCCTTTATCACGTTTTCTATGGCAAGTTTTCTTTTGTTTTCCTTTTATGTGCCGCGTCCTCGTCTATACGTTCTCGTATTGGCAAGTCTTATGCTTGGTTTCGCAGCAGCAACTCGTTATGTGGGAGTCGTTCTTTTTCCAACCATAGCCCTTGCGTTTTTCCTGCTGGATAATCGATCTTTAAGGCTCAAAATCAGGGATATCGTTATATTCGTTGGTGTTGCGTCCCTTCCTCTGGTCTCTTGGTTGATTCGAAACATCTTGATTGCGCAATCCGCAACAAATCGAGAATTTGCCTTCCATCCCGTTGGCTTGAGTCATGCGAAGAATATGATCTTTACATTGGGCAATTTCGTCCTCCCCATACCTATCGCGCCTTTGATAAAGGCAATTTGTGTTGCAGTGGTTGTTGCTTTTTTGTTTTGTGGGATTTTATTCATTTACCGGAAGGTGTATAGTAAACAGGATGCAACGCCTACGAGCATTGTATTTTCAGTACTTTGTGTGATGTATACCGTGATATATGTAGTGTTTCTTTTCATATCTATCTCCTTTTTCGAGGCACACACACCACTTGACAACCGTATACTTTTACCCGCTATCTTAGCGCTGGCCTCAGCAGGCATTATACTCGCCTGGTCACTGTCAGAAGAACTAAATCGTCACTGGATCTGGTATGGTTTCGTTCTTCTTGTGGTTTTCTCCGTGAGCATTAATATGATTCCTGCTATCGCAACGGCGGTGGGAATCCATAAAAATGGGAGAGGGTATACTTCAAGATACTGGAACAATTCGGATATTATAGCTTATCTGTCGGACACTCACGAGATCAGGACAATTTACTCAAATGGTTCTGATGTAATTCGTTTTTTGACGGGGAAGGAAGCAGTTATAATTCCTGCAAAAGTGTCTTCATCTACGCTCAGAATGAACGAAGACTATGAGGAGAAGCTGAATCAGATGGTTCAAGAGTGTAGTGAAGGAAAGGCACTAATTGTATATTTTAACACAATTACATGGCGATGGTATTTGCCTTCGATCGAAGAAATCGAAGCCAGGGACAATCTCCCAGTCTTAAGAAAAACCCAAGATGGCGTGATTTATGGAACTCGCTTAAACTTAACCCCGGGAGGAGAGATTCAGGCCGAAAGGGAAAGGCGCAATTCTGACACGTTGCATTTCAAGGATCCTGTCACATTGAAACATAAACAGATATGTGCGGAGTAATAGAATTCCCGACTTTCCGACGACGGTGGGGTCGGGGTCTATTCAAGAAAGTTGGGACGCTGCTTATTTTTTTATTACTTTTGCAAAAATAGGTGTGACCCTTTTTTGAATTTTACTTGTTTCCATCCGGGAGGGAGATCGGGGGAGAGGGTAGCGCCGTCTTCATCTATGTGCAATCCCGCGAAAGCCCGGGTTACTATATCTATAGACCCGCCCATTATTCCCGTGTGTATACCCTCAAGGGTGGTTCCCCCTTTAAAGTCATGTATATCGGCCTCCAGAACATTTTTGAACCAGTCGAAGGAAAGTTTTTTCATGCCGAGAAGGTGGGCAACATAGCAGTGAACGACTTTGCTTAATGTGGATCCGTGGCTTGTACGCTTTTCATAATACGAATAGTTTTTCTTAAGCATGTTCTTGTCGCATTTATACCCAAGTCTTGAGAAAATTTTGGCTACTTCATTGAAGGGGAACAGGAAAAACAGCATAAGGACATCGGCTTGTTTAGCTGCCTTGTAGGCGTTGGGAGATCTCCCCTCGGCCTTGAGGATACGGTCCAGGCGGTGTATATTACCGTATTTTTTTCTGTAGCTCTTCCAATCAAGTTCTTTTAGGGAGAAATAACCCTGGAACTGGGAGATTATACCGTCTTTGTTCATTATTATATTCATTTTACGTGTAATATCTTCCCAAAGGACAAGGTCATTATCCGTTATGCCTGTTCTTTTTTTGAGTTTGCGGTTTTTCCCGTCAGGCAATATTTCAAGTACGTCCATAGCCCGCAGCAGCGTCCACACTATAAAAAAATTACTATAAGCATTATCCTTAAGCCCCGCCTGTTTTGAGCCGGGAAGTTTTTCGTGGAATTCATCCGGGCCCATGAGACCTTTGGTGTGGTATTTTCCGGTCCTTTTGTCATAAGAACAAAGGCTTGCCGCGAATTTCGCCACGGAAAGTATGATCTCGGCTCCGCAACCGTTGAGAAATTTCAGGTTTCCCGTTATTATCCAATGCCTCCATACGTTGTACGCGATGGCGAAAGATACGTGGCGTTGGTTACGGCTGAGGTCCGGCCCCCATTTTCCGGACATGGGGTTAAGATGTATGGTTTGAGTCTCTTCCTTTCCGGAAGAACCGCTTTGCCACGGGAACATAGCTCCGGCGTAACCGTTCTTTTTAGCGTATTTCCGGGCGGCGGGAAGGCGTCTATAACGGTACATAAGCAAAGATTCGGCGGTATCGGGAAGGTGACTGCTGAAAAAAGGCATAAAGAATATTTCGTCCCAAAATATGTGGCCGCGGTATGATTCCCCGTGAAGTCCTCTGGGACCCAGTCCCGCGTCTATATGAACATTATTTTTACTGGCCGATTGTACCAGGTGAAAAATATTGAACCGGAGCATGGTTTGTGAAAAGATGTCGCCTTTTATCTTGATATCACAGACCTTCCACAGTTCGCGCCAGGCAGATCTATGCGAATTTAATAATTTTTCAAAGGAAACCGCGGCTGAAACACATTGGGACGCTTTTTTCCACAGGGCCCCTCGAACGCTGTCACGGGAGCTAAAAACCGAACAGATTTTTTCTATAACAACAGCTTTCCCTTTTTTGGCAATAAAAGAGGACTCCTGGTTTATCTCTGAGGGGCCCTTAATGATCCGTATCGTCTTGTTTTTTTTCTCGCCCGCTACTCGTACCTTGAGTTTTGACGCCTGGCTTATCTCTATTTTGGAATTGACCGTTCTTGCCGTAAGGTGAATTACGCTTTTTTTGACCGAACCCGAAGAAATAAAATCTAAATGCCGGGAATTCAGCGCGGAATATCGGGCGACGCCCTCGTTTTCAACGGCACCGTCAATAGACGACCGGACAGTGACGCTCTTTGAATAATTTTCAGGAGTTATCCGGTACTGTATCGCTATAATGTGAAATAATTCCATGTGGACGAGTCTTTTTTCCTGGATACGGGTTATATTGCCGGCTTCGTCGCGTACACGAAGGTCTCTTGTAAGTATCCCGATTTTCATGTCCAGTTCCTGACGGTAGGACAGTATCTCTGTTTTTTCAAGATCTATCCATTTCCCTTGTTCTATTCTGAAAGAGAGGAAAAGAGAGTTGGGGCAGTTCACGAGGTCTTCATTAAATATCTTTTTGCCGGAGATTTTAGTGGGAAGGGTGTTGTAAACCCCGGCTATGTAGGTCGCGGGGTAATGTGTCTCGGATGACTTGGATCCGGGAAGAGCGCTTCTTATCCCCATATAACCGTTGCCGAGAACGCATAAAGACTCCCTGAGCTTCTCATGAACCGGGTCGAAGCCTTCATATATCACTTTCCATCCGGTCAATTTCTCGTATATTCCTTTAGATGTCTTTTTCAATGAACCTTTCAAAAAGTTCTTTCACCTCCCCGGGGTCGTTCAGTCTGAAATTCGCGGCGGATGGAGCCTGTTCGGGAGAAACAAGTATGCCCGCGCCTCGTGTGCGGATCATACGGAAAGCGAATTCATCGGTAACGTCGTCGCCGATGTATATCATGTTCGCTTCCGACCAGCTCATGCCGATGGAATCCAGTATCCACCTTATGGCCCTTCCCTTGTCCCATTCTATATTCGGCAGAAGTTCAAATACCTTTTTACCTTTCATAAGACGCAGGGATCCGGAGGCCTCCGCTGCCGCGGATACCTCGTTTTCGATATCGGCCAAGTGTTTGTTTTCGTCGACCAAACGATAGTGTACGGCGACGCTGAACTTTTTCTTCTCGATAAAAAGGCCTTTTATGCCGCTTAGTGCGGCTTCAAGTCTCTCTATGCAGCGCTCCACATCGGGGATGACCTCTTTAGCTTTAGGATGCACCATTGTGAGATCTTTTCCTTTTATGTCCAAGCCGTGGCTTCCCGCGTAAAGAATATTGTCTATTCCCAAAAGTCCCTGCACATCTTCCCGGAACCTGCCGCTAACGATAAAAACGCGGCATTTTTCGGCAAGTTTTTCTACTGTTTCTTTCATTTCGGAAGATATGGCCGCGTCCTGGGGCCGGTCTACTATCGGGGTTAAAGTGCCGTCATAATCCAGGAAAAAAACAGTTTCTTTCTTTTCGAATATCTCTTTGCCGGTGCGAAGATAGCATGGGTTCAGAAAAATGGGAATATCCTCTCTTAGTTCCCAAAGCTGTGTGCTGGAAGGTTTGTATATTTCGTTCCATTCCGAAAAAAGGTGATGGGGTTCTTTTCGGAACCATTTCTGCAGCCATCCTATTTCCATGGAAGAAAGGTCTTTCATAACTATGTCCGCGCCTCCCGCGAGAAGTTCATCGACGTTATTTTTCCTCGCGACACCTAAAACCAGGCCGAACCCGCCGTTCCTGCCGGCTGAAACGCCCGAGACGGCATCTTCTACTACGATCGTTCTTGAAGGTTCCGCTCCGAGGTTTCTCGCGGCCTCAATAAAAATATCAGGTTCGGGTTTTCCCTTAAGGCCTCTCCGCGCGGAGACGACCCCATCTACTCTGGTTTCAAAAAGATCAAGTAACCCGGCTTTGCCTAAAATAAGTTCACAATTCTTAGAGGACGAGGCTACCCCGACTTTTACTCCATGAGAGCTAACTTCTTTTATGAATTTCACCATTGGCTTGTATTGCTCGACACCGTCCTCTTCGAGGACTTCTCTAAAAAGGTCGTTTTTCCTGTTGCCAAGCCCGCATACGGTTTCAACATTTCCTTTATCTGACATTTCTCCGTAAGAAAGAGAGATCCCGCGGGATTCAAGAAAACTTTTTACTCCTTCGTATCTGGGTTTTCCGTCAACATAGGGGAGGTAATCGTCATCGTGAGTAAATTCCTTGAACGGTTCTCCGGTATTATCGGCCCTTTTCTTGAGGAACTCATCAAAGGTCTTTTTCCACGCATGAGCATGTACGAGGGCGGTTTTTGTTATAACTCCGTCCATGTCGAATATAATTGCATCAAAAAGATAATCACTCACGGGATCTCACCTTAGCCCTTTTATTGTTGATATTATAATATCCGGGATCTTACCGGGGCGCGGAAAAAACCGCGCTTTTATATTCTACAGGTAAATGAGGCTATTGAGAACCTTTTTTTTGTTCCAATTTTTTGTGAAGGGGAAAAATGTTGTCGGAAGCGCTGAAAGGAGAGTATAATGCGAGGTAGGGACAAGGGATGTTCGGAACTTTTTTCGGGGGGCGATCAGCGGGTTGTTTCGGCCGATTTGTGCCTTCACAATGACGTGAAATAGCTATTTTGCAGACCTCGACAACATGGATAAAAAGGAGGAGGTTATGGAATACACATCCAAAATTAACCTATTCTCTGTGCCTCTCATTCACATCACGACCGGAAAATCCGAGAACGGGGTTTGGAAAAGGGGTATAGCCAGGGGGTGGATCGCTGTAGGGGACATCGCGTTTGGAATACTTTTTTCCTGCGGGGGAGTGGCAATTGGAGGTTTTTCCATAGGCGGCCTTTCTCTGGGCATAGTAGCAATAGCGGGTTTTGGGGTTGGGGTATTCGCTTTAGGCGGACTTGTTCTCGGGGTTTATGCTATAGGCGGAGCCGCCATAGCTTTACATGCCTCTGTCGGAGGGTTTGCCGCGGCGTCAAAATATGCCATTGGCGGACTGGCTATAGCCGAACAGGCCAACAATGCTCTGGCCGAATCCGCTATCAAAGGTTCTTGTTTTTTTAAGGCCGGTGAATTTTTAATGAAACACAGCAGGTGGGGGCTCGTTCTGCTTTTTCTTCCCATTGTGCTCAACATCAGAAAAAAACCTGGGGAAAAGAAATTGTAAAGAGGGGATTCCGGTAACGGCGGCTTTCGGGATCGTAATTTTACTTGGATGGTTTCTTGCCAGGCTTCTCACGTATTTTTGGGTAATGTTCTTACGACTAAGAGTTATCGGGAAAGCAGTATCAAAGTGCCAAGAAGAGTGAAAAGGGCGGCTAAGAGAAGTTTTACATTGCCGCCGTGCCTTTTCACCAGAGCGCCTGATATCTCCGATCTTGAAGTCCTTATGTAGATAAGTGAAACAGCGACAAGAGGCAGTACGAACATAAAGTTGTACAATAGTATATATAGGAAAGCTTTTGTCCTGTGGGGCGAGTTCCTCATTATGTATACCAGCGTGGGAAGGTATATCTGCCCCGTGCATACCATTTCCATCAGGGAAACCGCCCCTCCCGCCGAAAAAGCTCCCAAGGACAGAAAAAAAAGGGACTTTGACCGTTTATCCCTTATACCGGACCCTATGGTAAGGCTTATCTTTTTTCTTAAGGTTTTCGGCAGGGAAAGAATAAGGCCTTTGGCTTTGCCGCTTCTCCTGTATATAAAAAAATCGTAAAGGCTTGCTCCGGCAAGGGCGAAACACAGCGTAGCCACACATAGGTGAAAGACCCTGGAAGCCTTATAGAAATTTCTTAACGCATAAACCGCCTCGAAGGCTCCGAAACCTACAAAGAAATATACCAGGAAGACAGCCGCGCAATACGATGCTGCAACCGCCGCCACTTCTTTTTTAGAGAAAGACCTGACATGCATGAGAGAAATAAGAAAGGCTATTGCCGCGAAAGCGCAGGGGTTAATTCCGTCTATAAGGCCGGCGAG
Organism: Candidatus Omnitrophota bacterium; assembly: GCA_041667545.1. Lineage (GTDB taxonomy): Bacteria > Omnitrophota > Gorgyraeia > Tantalellales > Tantalellaceae > SLID01. The sequence goes on from JBAYES010000064.1 coordinate 7,738, forward strand.
AATGACAACGGGAAGAGATATTCTGCGCGAAAAAAATAAGGATAGCTCAGCAGGCGTATTATCAGAGGGTTTACGGGAGCGTGAAATTCCCGTTGAAAGCGCGTGCTTAATGGCATTTTCCATTCCGGAACGTATTTCTCTTTGGCCTGTTAGTACGACATCTCCTATTACCGCGGAAGGGGCTATTGTCCCGAATTTTTTTTCTCCCAGAACAAGCCTATGTGCAAGTTCGAGCGCTTCAGCGCTTTCGGCAATGTTCATTTCTGTCCAGATGACCTTGCCGGAATATTTTTTTTCGAGCTCAGGGAAAAATTCTTTTTTCAGCAGTTCGCATTCGAGACAATTTGACGAATAGAAGTAGAAAAGTTCCGGCTTTTCTGTATCTTGGGCGGAACATGACGGAAAGGCGAGAAAAAATATGTAAATTATTAAAAAGCAGCAAAAAATTCTTTTCATTGCAAGAATATTCTACCAGAAAATTCAGAAAGTGCTATAATTTTAGTGTCTGGTTTTTCTTGGGACATTCGGGTTGAAAGTATGGTGGAGGCAGTGAAACAGGGCTTAAAAGTTAACAAATTTTAATGATATAAAAAACAAATAAGGGGGGAGGAATGAGAAAAATATTTACCACTGTTTTAGTTGTTGTTCTTGCGGTCGTGTTAGTCCTATCTGTGGTTAAAGATCCCTTAGCCAAGTTTTCGGTGGAAAAAGGCGTTGAAATGGTAACGGGGCTGCGCCTTGAGATAGCAGATCTCAATATTGGAATTTTAAAGACGCTTGTAGGGATAAAAGATCTAAAACTTTTTAACCCGGCCGGGTTCGAAGATGAGATAATGATGGATATGCCCGAGATATACGTCGATTATAACCTGCCCGCTATAGTGATGGGGAACATACATTTAAGGACGGTACGATTGAACATGAACGAGTTTTTGGTGGTGAAGAACGCCAAAGGAGAACTTAATCTTAACTCTCTTAAGGTGGTGAAAGAAGAAAAGACCGAAAAGAAACCCGCTCCTGCCGAAAAAGCCAAGGCGCCGGAAATACAAATTGATGTTCTTGAGCTTAAGGTGGGAAAAGTGATCTACAAGGACTATTCGAAGGGCGGAAAGCCCATTGTGCAGGAATTCAATCTGAACCTGAACGAGAGGTATACAGACATAAACGACCCCAACAAGCTTGTGAGCCTTATAGTTGTTCAAGCCCTTCGCAATACCACAATAGCTCGTCTTGCCAATTTTGACCTTAAGGGGCTCGAAGGGACGATAAGCGATACTCTGGCTACCGCAGATAAGCTGGTGGGAACTGCCCAAGGCGTAGTAGCCGGAGCCGGAGGAGCGGCTACTCAGATAACACAGACGGCCCAGGATGCGGCGAAAGAAACTGTGGAGACAGTACAGAAAACAGCCGATGATCTTCAGAAACTTTTTCAGGATCCGTTTGGAGCTAAAGAGGAATAAGATAAAAGTTTTATTGTAGATTCAATGTTTAGAGTTCTGCAAAATGGACTTTTCACGTCGTTGCGAGGGAGCGAAGCGACCGAAGCAATCTTATAACTTGTTATATTTATTGAGATTGCTTCGGCACTATGCTGAGTCTGCCGAAATCCTGAGTCATGGCATTTATCACGATACGAAGGGCTTCGTCACTCACTTGGTTCGTTCCTCGCAAAGACGGTATAAAAGTCCATTTTGCAGAACCCTATATAAATGCTAAAAAAGGAGGGAGAGATGAAGAAAAAAATCTTATTTGCCATAGGGTTTGTCGCGGTGTTCGCGATGAGCTCCATGCTGTTCGCGTATAACATTCCCTATCAGAACTCCAGGGCGCATGCGTTTTATGTATTCGGCCCGGAAGGAGATCCTCTAATGGGAGCAGGGGACAGCACGATGGAAATATTCGTAGATGTCCCCGTGGATGAGCAGAACAAAGTGACTATTGAAGTCTATGACCCGGATACGGGAGGGTTCTTCGACTGGATAGTTCCAGGTAACGAATGGAACACGGCCTGTAAATATCAGGTTTACGGAAAAGAACTTTTAGATTCGGCCGAATTCGGCGCTTCCCCGGAATGGGACCAGAAATGGTATATGTTCGGTCCGTATGACAAAACTCAGGGGGAAAAAGTAGGAGATATTTACAGGTTCAGGATTGTTGTGACCGGCATTAAAGGTGATGACGAGAATCTTTTTAGGGTAAAAGTTTCCCCGAAAAGCGCCGAAAGCTGGGCGGGGAAAGTAATGGTACGCCTGGCCCCGAGAGAGGGCGACCAGATGTTCTTTTATCCGTATGTCCCCGCGGGAACAGGCTCTGTGATAGTGGAAAACTATGATCTTGATCCCACGGGAGGGACGAGCACTTTGTCCGTAACTACGATAACCGAGAAGTTCAGTATCAAGGATTCCGACAGCGGAGAATGGAGAGAAACGGTAGTCCCGATATCCACTGATACCGGGGGAAGAATGGTGTA
>JBAYES010000065.1:0-9823 GCA_041667545.1 Candidatus Omnitrophota bacterium
CGAAGTGAGTGAAGTAACTCCGCGTTCCACCGCCCGTCGTTGCGAGGAACGAACGAAGTGAGTGAAGTAACTCCGCGTTCCACCGCCCGTCGTTGCGAGGAACGAACGAAGTGAATGACGAAGCAATCCCAATAAAAAAATATTATTGGATTTTTTGCAAAATAAAAAATATCTGGTGTCCTCCGAGCGATTTTAACCCAAGGAATTTATCCGCTTCGCCAAGAGACTGGAGCAGCATAAGGATGAAATATTCACGTTCCTAACATTAAAAAGCCAATATGTGAATGGAAAAAGTAAGGCGCTTTTGAAAGTCATAACAACCCGCCGTAAATAACCAGCGAAATAAATTAATTTATTGAGATCACTTCGTCACCCCCTTCGGGGACTCCTCGTAACGACGGCGTTGGATTTTACTGCGGAAAAACTGAAATGTTACAATCGCACGAACCGTGTTTTTCCCTGATCATGCGAATATTCTATTAATCTTATATTAAGTTTATTTTCAAAATATTTTTTGTTGACGAACATAATACAAGACTTTTTCGAGATCCCCCAAGCCTTCCCCTCAGAAAATACCAAATTCTTGTATCATCGTTCTTGCGGGGACAGAAGTGGAATTAATCTGGGACGGGTGTAGGATCGGATTGAGAACCGTCCCCGGGCCGGATAATTAGGACGAGAGTATAGACACCATTTCTTCGTGTATATGTCCGTTCGTAGCCAGTATATTTTTTTTGAAAATATCATAAGGCGAGTTATCCGTCATAGAAACCTTGCCCCCGGCTTCTTTTACTATAAGATGTCCCGCGGCGGTATCCCATGGCGAAAGATTAAGTTCCCAGAATCCGTCAAGTCGCCCCGCCGCAACATAACAAAGATCAAGCGCCGCCGCGCCGGGCCGCCTTATTGCCTGGGCTTTCGATATGATTCTGCGGAAAAGCTCAAGATTTGCCTCCCGATTCTCTGTTAAATACGGGAACCCTGTCGCTATAAGCGCCCTTTGCACTTTATCCGTACCTGTCACTGATATTTTTCCATCATTAAGAAAAGCCCCTTTGAGACTTTCAGCGGAAAACATCTCATCTCTTACGGGATCATAAACAACGCCTGCCTTTATCTCGCCTTCCACCGCAAAGCCGATAGACACGCAAAAAAACGGAAAACCATGCGCGTAATTTACCGTGCCGTCCAGGGGATCTATAACCCAGGTAAAACCGCTTTTTTCGGATCCGCTCTTCCCCCCCTCCTCGGCAAGTATGGAATGGTCGGGAAATGTCTCCTTAATTCTCTTTACAATCATCTCTTCCGAACTTTTATCCACATCGGTAACAAGATCATTAATACCGCTTTTATGGGAAATTTTCTTTATTTTACCCATATGCCCTAAAATATATTCTCCCGCCTCTTTAGCGGCTGATATGGCTACCTCTGTAACCTTTTCTGTTGTTAACATTAGATCCTCCTCCTTTTATCTTAAAACAATCCCTCACGGGACATTCTTCGCATAGGGCCGACTTATTTCGGCAAAACCTCTTCCCTATTTCTACTATCGCCGCGTGAAAACGATTGAAAGCCCGAGCGTCATTGCCTATTGCCGAATGCACCATATCCTGCACGACATCATATTTGGTTTTGCCCTCGATAAGCCCATGCCTTTCGAAAATCCGCATAGTGTATGCATCCACAACGAATATTGGCCGGTCAAAAGCGTACAACAATATACTGTCGGCGGTTTCAGGACCAATCCCCTTAACTGATAAAAGTTTTCGGCGGAATATATCCGTATCAATAGTATGGCATTTTTTAAGCCTGTTACCGCCTTCCAAAACAAGAAAGTCCGTTATAATTTTTAGCCTTTCCGTCTTCTGCCGGTAATACCCACTGCATCTTACGGCATCCTCTATAGATCTATTTTCTGCCTTTCTGATCCCCTCTATACTCAATAATTTTCTGTCCCTAAGTTCTTTAATGGCCTTCTCAACATTCTTCCATGATGTGTTCTGGGTCAATATGGCTCCGACTATAATCTCGAAACGGCTTCGCGCGGGCCACCAACCAAGATCCCCGAAATACCTATCCAGCGTCTTGTACATCTTGCGTATTATCCCGTCTATTCTACGGCCATATTTCATCTTCACGCGATTTCTCCGATGGTTCATTTACTACGCTACCACACCGAATAGAAAGCCGGTATTCCCTTCGGGGACGCTCGGTCTTCCAACGCCCCTGCCGGAAACACCGCCTCCCTATTCGGCGAGCCGCTCTTTCCACGGTTTCCGGCGCGCCATGGCTATTCGTTCGGATATAGGAGGATGGGTATAAAGAAATATCTTCCTCAAAAACGGCGGATCACAGTCGGCCAGATTCATCGAAGCAAGCTTTTCCATGACAGCGATAAAAATACCTGGACGTGAAGTTATATCAAGAGCAAAATCGTCGGCCTCTTTTTCCAGATATCGCAAGTAAAAATTTCTCAGCGGAAGTATCAGAATATCGTAAACACAAACTAAAAAGAAAATAACCGGTAAAGTCCTCACATCGGCCATTTCGCTCGTTCCCGAGATATTCGAAACTCGGCCTGAAAATAGAAATAACAGGAAAAACCCGAGAAAGGCCCAAAATCCTGAAAATACCATAAGTTTCATAATGTGGCGCCCTTTATGATGCCCGAATTCATGGGCGATTACCACTTCCACTTCATCCGGAGTGAAATTTTCGGTAAGAGTATCCGCCAATATCACCTTTCTCGTTTTCCCTATCCCTACAAGAGCCGCGTTGGCCTTGAGCGTCTTTTTGCTTAGATCCACCCTGCAAACATCGTTTACGATTATTCCCGTTTTTTTAGAAAGATCCATAATTTTATTCTTTATGACATCAGGATCAAGAGGCAGATACTTAAAGAAAAAAGGTATTATGATAAGCGGAGAAAGAAAAACCATAAGAACCGAAAAACCGGCCCAAGCCAAAACCGAGATCAGCCACCAAGTCCCTGGAAAATGATATATCGAGGCGTAAAAAAAAGCCAAAGAGACTATAGAAAACCCCATACTGAGAGACGATGCCTTTACAACATCAAGCATCCAAGAGGCAAATCCCCTGCTCGAAAGTCCATATCTCCTTTCTATAATAAACGAATCCACAACCTGCAGTGGGAAAGAAACAAGACCGACAAAGAAGAGGAAAACAAAGATATAAACCGCATATACCGAGGCCGCTTTTACTGAAAGGCCTCCGGCAAATTTAAAAACAGGTTCAGAGAAAAAAAACCAAAAAACCCACGGCGAGACCGCAGTGGTCAAAATTCCAAGCAAAGAGAACCATGCCTTTAACAATGAATATCTTTTCGCTTTTCCCGGAGGTAAGATCGTTTTTTCATTCATTCAATATGCGATTCGCCGTCCTCTACGACGGTTTTCCTGAACTTCTTTTCCTTTTTTTCGTACGACCAATGGCAATAATAGCATTTTTCTTTTTATGGCAAGTTTTGTCCATGGCCTTTAAACTATCAAGATGTTTGCTGAAAGCGGGGATCTCTAGTTCCCCTCTAAGCATCATCTCAGCCGCTTCCTTGCCTATAGCATGATACAGCTTTTCCTTCTTGATATTCGTCATCTGTATCTCTACCTGCGCATGGGCGACCTTATACATCCTTGCTATCTCGTCTTCCGCTTCGCGAATAGCTTTTGTCATCTGTTCCCCGGCCTTTTTTACAGACGGCTGGTATTTTTTGACGATGTGGTCCAAATCTTCCTTGAATTCCATTTTACACCCCCCCCCCGAATTATTTTGTTTTACGAGCTATCGTGATTTTAATAAAATTAATAATACGGTTCAGCTACTTGAACCTAAACACAACACACTGCAAAGGTGGATCTCCGGCTCCGTACAGGGAAAGCCCACACCGGGCGGAAAACCCTGCCAGAAACACAGAGACCCGTTTTAGAGTAGAAATTAAATACACGAGAACAATACTGCTTAAATTAAAACAATGTTCCTTGTCATTCGAAATATTCGTCTTTGTCATACTTGTACTTGCATATACCGCGCTTCGAATTCTCTATGAACCTTACAAATTCAGACGACACTTCGGAATTAAGAGTTTCCTTTATTTTAGCGATCGCGTCTTTAGTATTGAGGCCCGATTTGAAGAATATGGAATATGCCTCTCTTATATCCCTTATGGCGTCCCGGCTGAAACCGCCCCTTCTCAGACCCACAAGATTTACTCCCCTGACAGCGGAAGGTCCACGCACTATCATGTACGGCGGGATATCTTTGTTTACCCCGGTAAACCCGCCCACCATGACAAATTCCCCTATACGGCAGAACTGGTGAAAAACAACATTGCCTGATATAAAGGTATTCCGTCCAACTTCAACATGACCAGCCAAAAGCGCCGAATTAGCCATTATTACATTATCTCCCGTAACGCAATTATGCCCGAGATGGCACTGCACCATAATTAAGTTATTGTCACCCACTATAGTCGCCTTTCCCTCTCCCACGGCCCTATGTATGGTGACATATTCCCTTATCACCGTGTTCTTTCCTATTTTGGTGAAGGTTTCCTGACCTTCATACGAAAGATCCTGCGGGTCATGGCCTATTACGGCGCCCATGTGAATAACCGTGTTCTCCCCTATCTCGGTGCCCTTTGAGATATGGGCATAAGCCATCACTTTCACTCCCTTCCTTATAACCACCCCGCCCTCTATTATCGCCCCGGGACCTATCTCCGCGTCAGGATGTATATCAGAAGACGGGTCAACTATCGCTCTTTTGTCTATAGCCACTTAAACCTTCCTTTCGTAAGATTCGATTTTATGAACAAGATCATTTATCACATCCGCAATGGGAGCCAGATCATGATCCTCTGCTATCTGTATACGTATACTATAATCGCCTCCGTCTATCTTAGCTATGTCATCTTCCAATCTTTCCAGGGGCGCCACAAACCTGTAAGACAAAATAGCGGCCCAGGTCATAAGCACAAAGAAAACAATGGGAAGTCCCACAAGAAGAGTAAAATTAATACTCTGGATAACAGGACCAAGATCTCTGGCAATAATGTCCGGGAAAGCCATTCTCTCGGCCATAATGGTAACTATGAGGTAATAAAGGCACCCCCCCACAAAGACAGTAGGCAGTACCATTGAAACAAGCATTATCAGCATGTATCGAGATTGGAGAGATCTATTCAGGTATTTGATATCCGCCTCCTTGTTTAATATCGCTCCGTTATTTCGTATCACTTACTTTATGGAAAGCTCCTATTCTTCCAGGGTTTCTTCCTCAATAACCGGCAAATATCCTATTTCTATATCCGCGAACAAGGCCTCGGCTGCGGTACCTGTGCTATCCGCATCTGTCATAAAAGCTATGGCCACCACATCTTTGTCAAGCTCTTCTCCGAAAAGTTCAAGATAATCCGCGGCTATATCTCTCTCTTCGGTGTTCCACTCCCCTTCACCGCCTTGCCGGAGAACCAATATCTTAACATTGTTAGTATATGGGCTCCTGTCTGATGTTCCTTCTGGTATCTGTTCAGTCCACACATACTGTATACCCCGTGAACTCAAGATCATTCTAGAATAAAAAAGAACATAAAACTGAGCGGCAAAATCAAATTCCGATTTATTCTTTAAAGTCTCCTTTTCTGTCCTTGACGGAAACTTCAAAACCTTCCAGTCCCACTTTACATAAGGCCTGTCGCGAAAGGAGAGCCTTTCTTTAAGATAAAGCCCCGACGCTGAGTCTTCGCTTACAGCCCGTACAACTCCTCGTCCGTCCATTTCCTGGACAGAACACAGCGTCTCGTTCTTGGAAAGTCTTTTCTCCTCCCACTCGTCCAGACTCTTCTCATCTACAAAAGAAACGTGGCGTACAATTTCCTTGTAATCTATCTCTTCAACCGGCTTGGGCGCAGGCAGGTAATACAGCCAAACTGCCGCGGCACCCCCCCCTAAGATCAAGACAAATATAAAAAAACACCGTACAGGTCTTTTCACCGATGCATCCCTTGAACTCTAAGCCCTATACCGTTCAGATATTAATTATTTTCTCGGCCCAGTCGCCTACATAAGGTATCTTCCACTGATTGCCCTTAAGAACCTGTATTATGGCAAGAACCGACACAACGAGACATACAAGCCCGCCTATCTGCGATATGATGACTCCCAGAAAAGGCACTATCCCTATTATCCCGAGAGCTACTTCTATTATGAACAGCATAAGCCCTTGCCGAGCATGAAACTTCACAAAAGGATCGTCTTTCTTCATAAGCACAGGGATAAGACACAGTACCCACAGATACGCCAATATCGCGGATATATTGTCTTTGGTCACTTTCATTCCGGAACCTTCTTGCTTTTTAACTTCTTCCATTTGTTCCCCCTTGTTTTTGAGACCATTCTGCAATAAGTAAAACGAATATCTCCCGTCCCATTACATTTTAATATTCCCCCGCTAAAAGTCAATGATTACATTTGGCACGCTTCAGAGCGCATTACCGGATCGTAGCAACTATGCTACAAACTTTTTATATTCAGTGAGAAATAACGCTCAAAATGTACGGTTTATGGAGAAAACTCCGAGAGGTAGACCATTATAAATAAAAGGATACATTCGGTATGTTTTGGACAGGGCCTCGGGGAGCTTGTTTTGGCCTGGTCTCCGAGCGCACCTTTAGCAAGCTATCAGAGAAAGAGCGAGGAGCAAAACAACTCCACGTGGAGTGAACACGGCCGCCGGAGCCGTGCGAACGCCCATGGGAATAACACACCATATGTATCCCCGTAGAAATAAGAAATTTCATCCTATCGCTACTACAGGGACAGGTGTGAGATTAGATCTGGGACAGATGTAGGATTAGATCCGGGACAGGTGTGGGATCAGATTTAGGACAGGTGTAGGATTAGATTTAGAACCGTCCCTGAAATAAAAACCCCCGGCTCTTTTGGAGACCGGGGGTTCTTATTGTTACCCTATTTTTGACACTTAGAAGCTAAGCTTCACGGTACCGACCATATTAGTCGCCGGAGCCTTCTTACCTACACCCTGAACATCAGCTGAGAATGCTGAACCCGGGAAGAACCATGCTGTCAGAAGACCAAACTGCACATCTTCCGTATAATCCCAAGTCACGTTAACATCGATTTCCTGTCCAACGAACCTGTTGGTGTTCTCCTGGGAATTCGCGGTAGCTCGGTTCGCGTAGTCCGAATACAGCCAGAAGAAAGCGTAAGTACCTTCAACCTTAACACTGTCCATCGGCTCAACTGTAGCCTTGAACAGCATCTGATGCTGGTTCGTAGTAGATGCCGTCATAGCCTGTGAAAGCGCGTAGAAAGAATTCTGGAACTCACGTATCGCCGTATCAAATTTACCGCGATACATGGGATCCCATCCAGTGTAATTCCCATTAGCCTGCGCATCGCCTACCTGGTCACCGAAATTATTCTGACCTGAATACAGTATGTACTCAGCGCTCAGAACCGGCCTCCAAGCATAGTCATCCTGGAATATACGTGTCTCTACCATAGCGTCTATAGCGTAAGCGAATCTGTCTCTTTCGCTTACCTGATTATTTACACCCAGATAGTTGCCGAACTGCATAGCCCCTTCAAGAGCTACCGTCCAGTCCTCTATCGGGTCGAAACTTCCTCTCATACCCATAGTGTGTATGTCGTTGCTGATGCGATCCGCTCTTGAAGAAAAGGAACCAGCAGCGGCAAGGGTACCTCCCCTTGTAGTTCCGGGATTCCTGTCCTGCTGCATCCAGTAGTATGCTTCAGCTTCGGCATTGTACTCGTCGAAAACATAACCTACGTTAATACCCATAAGGTTTATATCATCGTCGGCCCTTACGTCCCTTTCAGCTATCTTGGCATATACCAAATCAACTGTCCAGGGGTCATAGTCAAGCGTCGCCCTTATGGCGTCAAAAGAGTTTATTGCCGTATACTCGGGCGCTGCCAGGTTACCCTGCGGATCCATAAGACTGTTGCCTATGATGAACCCTCTGCCGAACCATATGTCCTGACGACCGATCTTTAATGTAAGCGGACTGTACAAGAACTCTTTGAGCTCTATATACGCAAGATCGATGGCCACATTGAAAGCATCCGCGTTAGCACCGCGATTAGGTATGGTTTCACCGTCCTGCCACTGATAGTCATGTCTTCCCCAAACTCTCTGGTTAAGAAGCCTGACCACTCCAGCTACATTGTCCGTAAGATCGGCATCGATCTGAACTTCCGCTGTGCTCTGCAGAAACGACTGCACGTTAGTCGATGCTCCGCCCGCGGTGTTTGCATCACGGCTGTTCAGGTCATAGTTGTCTCTCATAAAACCGCGCATTGTGATGTCTCCGCTCACTTTTACGCTCTGTGTTTCGGCATAAGCAATGCCCGTAAAGGCAAAGGCCATAGCTAAAACTAAAACGATTTTCACTAACTTCATTTTACCTCCCTAAAGGTAATTTCTTTATAATTATGATTGCTTAAGGCGCGTCACTTCTAACGCGCCGCGTTCTCTATATAAGTATCGCCCTAATTTTGACAGCTTCCGGCATAAACTAAACGTTTATTATTGCATCCCCCCTTTTTTGCCAGGATTAAAACTGCCACGGCGGTACGTGCACAAATACTGTACCACTTCTTCGTGAACTTTTCGGTACATTTTAAAGAACAATTCCAAAACTAACTTTTCCGGTTAACTCTTTAATTCTTTATTTCTTTGTAACGAAGTATATCATGTTTCAAATTTGTGTCAATAGTGTTAACAGCAAAAATTTTAAATTAATAAAACAAAAAGTTAACCCACCCCGCCCACAGTTGCTGGCAAAAGTCCAAGGTCCATAGTCCAAAGTCCATAGTTTGGTAACATCTCAGTCATCTGCAGTAAATTCATACACCGTCGTCACGAGGAGCCCCCGAAGGGGGCGACGAAGTGATCTCATAATTTATCGTATTTATTGAGATTCACCCGCCTTCGGCGGGTTCGCAACGACGTCGGAGAGAGATTGATTCGGCCCTATGCCAAGTCTGCCGAAATCCTGAGTCATTTCCATAACCACAAGACGAAGGGCTTCACCCGCCTTCGGCGGGTTCGCAAAGACGGGCGTGGGGACGCTACATTTCTGCGGAGAACTGAAATGTTACATAGTTTGGGAATCTGACTCAGGGTTCAAAATCAGACTTGTCTGCCGATACTTTTCTATCGGCTATGGACTATGGTCTATGGGATAGACTCTTTCTTAACGGGCGACCAAGTGAAGCGCGCAGAATATGCCCTGTTCTATGTAAAGTTGATCGTTCTCCGGGGGCGATGGAGTTCAAGTCCCTCGCAGGAACACCAGCCCCTTGTATCATCGTTCCTGCGGGGACATGTGTGGGATTAGATTTAGGACAGATGTAGGAGTAGATTCAGAATCGTCCCTGAAACAAGAACCGTCATGATAGGATACAAGGGTCTGGTGTTCCCGGAGAGGGCGTTGGACGACCGAGTGGGCATGGTCCACGCGGTGTCCTGAGCGAAACCGAGCGAAGGGAGGGCACGGGCCCTCGTGGGAACGAGGTCGTCCGTCGAGCGAAGATCTTCTCGCTGGGAAGATCGAGCGTCCCTCGCAGGGAACGCCAGACCCTTGTAAGCAGATACGCTACAACAGTCAAAGTGTTATCGATACAAGGGTCTGGTGTTCCCGGAGAGGGCGTTGGACGACCGAGTGGGCATGGTCCACGAGGGCACGGGCCCTCGTGGGAACGAGGTCGTCCGTCGAGCGAAGATTTCCTCGCCGGGGAAATCGAGCGTCCCTCGCAGGGAA
>JBAYES010000066.1:0-9815 GCA_041667545.1 Candidatus Omnitrophota bacterium
CCTATGCCAAGTCTGCCGAAATCCTGAGCCATAGCATTTATCACGATACGAAGGGCTTCGTCACTCACTTCGTTCGTTCCTCGCAACGACGACTTGCGATCACTTCGGCGCTATCGCGCACTCTCAACGACGACTTGCGATCACTTCAGGCGCTATCGCGCACTCGCAATGACGGCTTAAGATCGCTTTTGGCGCTACAGCGCTTCCGCAATGGCGACTTAAGTCTCAAGAAGACAGGTGCGGGATGGATTTGAGAACCGTCCCGGGATTATGCCGACCACAATACTTTACGCCTGTTCTGTATCTCTTTTTTCAAGGCTTCTATAAGCGGCTGGATCGGTTTAAGATATTTTACCAGATGTTTTAAACACCCTATTATTGTTACCTGGCTTGCGTCCTGAAGCCCGAGCAATCCCGATATGGCGTCATATCCTTTTTCCATTTCTCCATGGGGCAGAAACAGGTACAATTCTTCCTGCTTCACGGATCTCTGTACCCATTGAGAAACAAGCGCCTGGAAATCACGCGACAATCCGGCTTTGCTATGAACCTGGTCAAAAGTTAAACCTGCCTGCAACATACCCGTGGCTATAAGTTCCAGCGTAAAAAATGTGTCTTCTTTTCCCGGTTCCGCTATACCGGGCATCGGCAGAGTACAGGCATTACCGTTCTTCTTTATGGCATCAGCCAGTTCATCGGTCATCCTGTCTTCAGTTACTCCCACGATCACCCTGGCTCCGTCTCTTATCGGGATAGAGTTAAGATCTATCCTCTCGGCCATCGGCACAGTATGAAATTTTACCAAGTTATCCTTGCCGGTATGTTCCCGGACAAAAGAGTTAATAAGGTTCTCCATATGACTCCGACTGCCTTCGACTGACCGCCCGCCCTTCGCGAACCGTTCCGACTCGAGCACAATATCTATTTCACCTTCGGAGATCGCGGCAAGATTGCCGAAAACCGCCCCGAATGCCGCGTAAACCAGTTTTTCGGCATCGCTTCGCGGATAATCCGCCAGCAATACACCCGCCCCTTTACCGGTCTTGACAAGCCGGATGGTCTCGTCTTTCTCCAATTTATAACTTTTTCCGTCCGAGAAAACCACATGTTTTAAACCGTCATTATCGGACATAACGCTTCCCACATACACGCTCTTGTTAGCGTTATCGATCGTGCCGAGAACCTGACGAGCTCCTTTGGCATCAACAGCCACGACCTGTACTTCTCCATGCGCGTAACTGAGCGCCGCATACGGGGCCTTGTTAACAAGTTCATCAAAAGAGGTATCGCCGTTCACCGTTATTTTTTCGGATACCCCTATGCGCGCTCCGGCTTCTGTGTCTATACGGCTTATGTCAACACTTGTAATACTTTCAGTCGGAGAAACATCGGCGGCCTCTATAATAGCGCTGTGGGCCGTAGACGGTAAGGTTTTTTCATCTTGCCGTACCGGCACGTCCCGGGCAAGCGCCTTTACCTCACCCGTCACACCCGGCCTTCTTATTACCTCTATGACCAACGGCGAGCCGGCGCTCTCTCCATACTCGATACTTATTTCATTTCCCGGAACAGCCGGTATAAATATTCCGGAGACCGAGTTCAAAGGGGTTTCCTGTGTTCCTACTTTGAGTTTTCCGGAATCCCCTTCTTTCACAAAAAGGAAAAGGGCTTCATCGCGCGGAAAAGACAGCGCCTGCGATTCTTTCATCACTATCCGTTCCCAGACAAAATTTTCGTCTTCCACTATCTTTAGGACTTCGGGGCCGGCTACATTTGACTCGGACTCTTGCCGTACAGCCCTGGAACGCAAAGTTTCGGGGTCTACCGGCGTCAAAAAGCCGTAACCGTCTATCATTCGGGCTATCCTGAGCGATTCGTCAGCGGACTGCGTCAGGACGTCCTTACGCTTGTCACGCGGCCTCATGAGCCCGAGAGCTATCAATTTGTCGGTATTTTCCTCTACATTTCTTCCCTGCGCGATATCATCCAATAGGAGACGCCCTTTCCGGACGTTATCGTATAACGGGTCGCCTTCTCTCACATCGTCCCACCACAACCTGTCCGTGGTCGAGAATGTGCGTCCCTTGTCGCCGTATACGGGACAATTCTTAAGTTCGCGGAGAAGAAGGCCAGGGCCGTAGCCATGCGGCATACCGGCCGGTATCTTGTAAACATCGCCGGGGGTCAATTCCACTTTGTTACAAATCGAGGTATCGCCCGATATGAGTTTTTCAATGAACTCTTCCGGCGTGAGCTTTTGCGCAAGATCCTTATTTATGCCTATATAGGCATACGCGCCCGGCATGGCATCGAGCACCTCAAAATACTCGTCAAAATCATGGATCTGGCCGGAGAGTGTCCTGCCGGAAGAAAGTATTTTTCCGGTAAAACCGGTATCAGGCCCGTACACGGATGTATGGGCGCCCCCGAACACCGCGGGAACAAGAGAAACAAATTGAGATTCGGCATTCAGGAAGATCGTATCGGTCAAAAGTTCCCCTATCTCCATCGGAACCTTTTCTCCTTCGGCGGTTTCGCGGAAAACCGAGGGGATCCCCAACTCGCGCAGAGCCTTTTCGACGTACAACCTATCACTTTCCGCGGCTTTACCGTCATTCACCCTTTTGAAGGCGGCAAGATCATAGCCCAGCATTTCAAGTATTCTGCTTTCGTAGATCGGTTCTCCCCATGTATAGCCGATGCCGCCGTGATTTACCGTCATCGTCGCGGGTACTGAACTGCCGGAAGCAAGCTTCGAAGCGAGACCCGGAGCAAAACTTCTCGTGGGCGCTACCGAATGCCGGCCTACGGTATAGGCCTTGGTGCTTTCTTTAACTTCTGTCGTTCCGGCGGTGATAACTATCCCGTCTTCGTCTTCAAGACCGAGCTTTTCCTTGTAAACCGACGCGCTTTCGTCGCCGAACCAGAGATGAGTGCGGATGAGAAGTTCTCTGTTCGGTATCTGTCCTTTCAGGTTATGAAGAACGGCGTCTTTTACGTTCAATATACCGTTACCGCCGAATTGCTTTATCAATTCCTTTATGATGTCCCTTTTCTCGGAATAAGCCGTTCTGTACTCGGCCCCGCTCTTACCTGAAAGTTCCTTAGACAGAGCATTTATCCAGTCGACAAGGGGAAAATACACTTCGAACTTGGCCTGCGTGGTAACATTTATGGGAAAGATAAGCAAGAGCTCTTTACGGAGATCTTCCTTCCCTTCAAGATCCGCTATCCCGTAACTGTTCTTTACGGCATCTCCCGCGGCTTGCTTTAATGCCGGCTTTGTATCATACGATACCTCTGAAAGTTCGTACATCCTGAGCATCACCTCATCAAGGATGTCTCTGTTATGCCCGTTCACTCTGCGCATATAATCCTCTATCGTCTCTTTCTCGGTCTTGGGCGGAGCGACTACCGATACCACCGCCTTGATCTTTGGTTCGGTACCCGAAGGCCTTATAACTATTTCCACCTTGTTGCCGGCTTCGTCGGTACCGGAAAAAACCAGTATATTCACCGCTTCCCTGACGGCATCGGGCCAATCGGCGGGATCTACCCCGGGTTCGGCAAAACCTACCGTATCCCTCAGGTTTTGAGGCCAGTCAGATATATCCGATCCATACTCTTTAACAGCCCTTTTGTAAGCTTCTTTTATGAGCGTGTAATGATCATATCCGCGAGTCATGCTGTACTTACCGAACAGGTATGGATTTTCCACGGAAATATACGGAATCTCGCCGCGCAGTTTTCTCATTATATTGTCATTTATCATAACGGTACCATCCTCTCCCGTCATGACTATGGGTTCGAGCTGTATCTTTGAGAATCCGTATTTCGAATACACATAGGCAAGATATTCATCCATCGTATACACCATGTTCCCGTCAAGCGCTTTACCTCCGCGGAGCTCCGCGGCAAGAGCGAGTAAGCTGGCGGTAACGACACCGGAACATTTATCCATGCTCCCTTCGGAGCCAAGCACCCCGCCTTCGCCTTCCTCAAAAGACATGTTAAAAACAGCCTTGTCAAGATCTACATCTTTTTCTTCCATTAAAAGCCCCGTTATACCGTTGAACTCGCGCATGTTTATATTGTCTATTATCTCACCGGTAAATTTAAAACCCACATGATGAGTTATGGTTTTAACCGTAACCTTGCCGCCGGTAAGTTTATTTATCTCTTGCCCTATTTTCTCAGCGATAGCCGTCTCAAGAGGGTTAGACACGACGGTATTGACCATTACGATCTCGTACTCATCGCCTTCCTGCAAATTTATCGGCGGCTTCCCTTCTTCAATTCTGCGCGAGTTTTCGGCTTCGCGTTTTTTATTGATATAATCACGGCGGGCCTTAAGGTACTCCATCAAGCGGCCGTCATTTGCCATTTCAAGTATTTTTTCAAGCCGGTAAGTGAAAAGCACTATTCCCGCCTCATCATTATCGTTAGCGGATACCCAGTTAAGACGCGTCTCGGAGTTTTTCGCCTGCGGTTTGATCTCGAGCATACCCATACCCACGCGGTCGGCATCCGGGTCGGTCAGGACACCCAGCGAATTCGTCCTGCTGAAATCTTCTATAAGAGCCCTGTTGCCGTCATTAAGTTCCACTACTATGCCGCGAAGGGCCTCGCCGGTCTCTTTCTGAAAAAGTTCTATAAGCTGATCGGCCATATCCCTGTCTGTCCCTTCTTCAAGCATCGCTTCGAACTTTTGGTATTCTATGCCCTCGGAACTCCTGTCTTCACCTATAAGACGCAGTATGCGGGTGTGTCCTTTCAATTCGCCGATCCCGTCTTCTCCGAAAATGGACCGAAGCGTGCGGATAAGTCCGAGCTCGAAAAGTTTATTGAACGACTTCTCCGACTCGGGATTGGGCGCGCCGTTATACGCGTCTGTAAAGTTGGGGTCTCCCTTTCTGAGAAATTCCGGAAGCTGTTCATGCGGGGGTGTAATAGCTTCAGCCCCCATCCCTTTTACGACTCCGGGAACGTTAACCGCGCCCGTACCTCCTAACGCATGTACCAACACCTTAATTTGTTCGGCGTTAGATCTCCCCCGTTCCCACTCTTCAGGCGAATAAACACTTTTTGCTTCTTCTATACATCTTTCGATATAGACTTCATCGAACGCGTTCAGGGATTTTATGTCAAGCTCAAGGACCATCTCTTGTTCGATCGCCTTTAAATAAGCGGCCTCAAGCCGTTCCTTGGCCGGCGCGACCTGCCCGGGCGAAGCCGATTCTTCAATGTATTGCCGCGCCAGTTCAGAGTTCTCAAAAAGACCGGCGCCGCCGTATTTTATCACTTTAGTTTTTTTACCCGCATCCATCAATTTCTGAACTTTTTGAGGCGGGGCCTGCGCGCCGCTTTCCTCATAAAATTTCGTGCCGTCGTTATCGCGGGGATTATGACTGGAACTAAGCACTATGGCCGCGATGACCGCGTTCATCTTATTAAGAACATTCCTTTGCTTCGGCGTAAGTTCTATTTGTTCTATTTTTTTCCTTATATCTTCCCACCGATTGACTATCATGGACGCCTGCGGCGTGGGCCTCATTGCCGTGGGGTGTATATACATTATGCCGTTACCCGCATACACGATAGCCGTCAGCTTGCTCATTTCCTCGGAACTGAATTCATAAAGAACAGGGCATAATTCTTTTATGGCCCCGATATATAATGGGTTGGGCTTATAATAATCCAGGAACATGCGCGGATCCCACACTCCGGCTGCGGCGCATCCTTCGATGCTCAGCCCCCTATCTTTCCTGCTATTTACAAGATAATCCGCGTGCCCCTGCACGGTCAATGCCGCCATATAAGGGTTCATCCTGTTAGTACCTATACCGAACATGCCGCGCCTTCCTCCGGTACCGAAAACGGTGGTCGTTCTGAAACTATCATAAAGTTCGGCAATTATCATATTCGCCTGTTCTTCGCTAATGTCATGATGATCGGCGAACCGCGCGGCCTTGAATATAAGTTCGGTCAGAGCCGGCTGATAATCGGCGAATTCTTTTTCGCTCAGCCATCTGGTAATGCCGTCCAGAGCGTAATTGTAAGACTTATCCTTTTCCGCCTGATCAAGATTCACCTTCTCCTGGGCTTTTCTCAGTATGCCGTCATTTCCCGTGATCAGTTCTATAGCAAGCCATCTTTTCAGTTCAGATAATTCGCTCGCCGCATCTTCTATGTTTATGCCGTACAGATAGGCATATCCGGAACCGTCATTGCCTAACTCGGAAAAAGTAACATCTCCTGTTTTAAGAAGCGTGATCGCCTCATCCATACGCCTATTACTGGCATTATACGGATTTTCACCGGCTATACGGACCGCTTTTTCGCTGTTCCCGTAATCAGCCATGATATCGGAGGCGGAAGATATCGGGTTAAGATCCCGCCTGACGTCTATACTTATCCTCCCGTCCTCTCCCTCAGTAAGCGAAACTCTCAATTGACTTCCGTCCGTTACCATCATATCCGCCGCTACCGCAAACCCCGTATTAGCGTGAACAAAAGTATTGACCGTAGAACCAAAGATCAGCCCCTGAGCGTTACCCTCAAGAACAGTTACTCTGTTCTCTTGAGCGTCAAAGATCTGTAAAGATGCCTCACGTCTCGCCGCATGATCAGCGGGATCGTACTTTGAGGCGAAGCTCTTATACCGCGGGTCCCTGCTGACTTCAGCGTATAAGGCCTTTATCGTATCGCCGGAAACATCTACCGGCGCGACAAGCAGTACCCGATTCGCGGGGTTATACCAGACAAGCGTGTTTTCAAGGTTCTCCGCGTGTATATCTACATTTCCGGCGCTTGTCTGCACAAGGCAGTCAGCGCAGTTAATGGTTTCAACGCTTGACCCCGTCGCGACTTTACTTACATTATTTTTCTCATCCACGGCTCCGAGAATTGTTTTACGGTACTCGTGAACGGCCTTGAACCCGCCTATATCCATCCATGTCCAGTCACTTTCCACCATGAACATGCCCACGCGGTGAGATTCACCCGAAGACACGGGAACGGCAACGGCAAAGTCGAAAGATACCCCTTTACGGAAACCTGAAGGTTCCGCTGAATGAGGGAACTTCTTTTGTTTTTTAGCGGCCGCGAGTTCCCTGAACACTTCTTCTTCATCCTTTGCGGTTGAATTTTCCTGAGCAAGCCGGTTAAAGCGTTCGCCGTAAAACGGCGCGACCTCATTTAACGTCATAAGCATTGTGGAGGCCCTGGCGATGAACATCCCGCTATTGTAGTTCCATTTGTGTTTACCTGCGGCATCTCTATCGTTAAATATTTCGCGCGCTCTTTCGCCTTTCGGTTTTTCCTCGAAACGTTCCGCCTTAACCACACGGCCGTCGTTCATAAAAGTGTCCCCTCCTTTATTCACGCAACCATATTCTTCCGATGCGCCTATAGGCTCGGGGTCTATGCCTATTGTCCCGAGAAGAGGCGCTACCGACGCCAGTTTGGCGGCTGTCATGTAAGTATTCTTGAACCTGCTCTCCGCTATATCAATATAATGGTCCGCGGTACAAATGAACATTACATCTTCTCCTCTACCCATGCGGGATAACCTGGCCGCGGCATAACCGACCGCCCCGGAGGTATCCGCCGCGGTGGGCTCGGCAAAAACCTGTTCCGGCTTAATTCCCAGCGGAGCGACTAATGCTACTATCTTGTCTCTCAAGGCGGCAGAAGTTTGTATGAAAACATTGTCTTTTCCGATATCGTTCTTGACCCGCTCTATGGCCATTTTAAGAAGCGCTTCGTCTATCAACCCTTCCGTTATCTGTTTCGGGTCATCAGGCGTACTCTGAGGCCATACACGCTCACCGCCGCCGCCGGCCATTATTACCGCTGAAACTTTCGGCATCCCTACGCCTTCAAGCAGTTCCTCGAAAAGCTTTTCCAGATATTTTTCGGTATTATCGAGTATTCCGTGGGTAAGGTCCTTTCTCGCCCACAGGGGGGTGAATTTCCCGAGCTGCACTACTTCGTCACGCGCGTTATTTTTAGCCGCGTGATCCAGCAATCTGCAAAGGGCATTATTCTCGCCGGATATGGCGGCAAGTTCGTATGCCTGCAATAAGCCGCTCAGCAGGTTTCTTTTATTTAATATTCCCCATCGCTCTATCCTGGCCGACTGCAAACGTGCCATCTTTTGACGGATCCGGCGTGTGTCGGTATCCGGATACTCTTTGGCGGTAACGCCGGCCGGGTTCCCGAGTTCCGTGACCCATTCCCTTAAACGATCGACAAAATCTTCCTCGTTCAGCGGTATTTTTTTGTTTTCACAATACTCTATATATTTTTCCCAGACCGGAATAATGATATCGTAATAGTCGGATCTCAAATGCTTTCTTTCTTCCCCCAAAGCATGATGATAAAGATCAAGATGCACTGTTTCATGCAAAACTTCCGTCCGGGCGTCATTTTCGTTAATGTTAGCCCATAAATATTTGCTCTTGTGAAGACGGTTGCCCCGGCCGTGCCATGTACCGGGATGTGCTCGTGAAAAAGGTATTAACCGTTCACCCTTCCGGTACCGGACGAGGTTTCCCTCCGCTATGCGTTCATCCAGCCCATCGTGTATCATTACCCGCATACTGTTGTATTTTTTCTCGTTTTCGCTGATCCTTTCTCCTTGTGAATTACGAAATTCGGAGGTTACTTTTCTGTTTTTAAAACCCGCCGCAAGCACTTCTTTGTCGTATTCACGGGCGGACTCCTCGCTTAGCGTCTCGCCGGCGCGTAAACTTACGGCATTAACACCCGGGGTGCCGGGACGGTCATCTTCCCGTTTCGTATCAGTATCGGAATAAGGGTCAGCGCCGGCGAACCTCCGGACAAATTCCCGCACTACTCGAGGTTTCAGATTCTCATAGATCCTCACATACTTTTCTTCGCCGCTCAGAACCTCGCCATTCTCCCCGATCAATAGATTCCGGGCTATGGGTTCTACCTTGGATAGGTCCTTCCATATCTTATTAAGGTAGGTATCGACCACTTCCCGCCGCAATGCCCTGTCTTTGGCAAAGGTCTCCCATATGGAATGAGCCGTTTGGCCGTAATGCCGGTCAAGATAAACCTTGATCCGGCTAAGGTACCCCTCTGTCTGCTTCATTACCCATCTATCCACCAGCTCGGTAACGTTATCCTCAAACGCCTCTGCTTCTCCGACAAGGGAAAGATCTTCGGATAGTTCAGAAAGCGCCGCTTTCCCCTCACTTTCCGGCTCGGCCAGAAAATCCGCGGCAGCCGCGGCCCTCGACAACGGAGCGAGGAATTCACTTTCAAGGCCGGTATTAGCCGGAGAGCCGATCCGGGCACTTGCCACGACGATATCGCGCCTTGCGGTATCCGCTACGCCCGTACTTGTCGACAAGAACGTAATTGCCGTCAACAGCGACAGTGTTTTTTTCAGGAAAACATTTCCGGATCTGATAAAGCTCATTTTACACCTCTTTTTTTGGACTGGATTTAAGGAATTATCTATCATTGTCTTGAATTTTTTATGAAACATACTGTAAATTATAAAATACTTAGATATTTTTGTCAAGAAAAAACTACAGATTTAAAATTTAATTTTTCTGATTAATATCAACACATAATGACCAAAATATTAAGATTTCTTGCTAACTAAATTACTAACCAGAGCACCCAGATCACTACCACAACCGCATAGTAACATTTCAGTTATCCGCGGAAATATAGCGTCCCAACGCCCGTCTTTGCGAACCCGCCGAAGGCGGGTAAAGCCCTTCGTATCGTGATAAATGCCATGACTCAGGATTTCGGCAGACTTTGCATAGGGCCGA
>JBAYES010000067.1:0-9711 GCA_041667545.1 Candidatus Omnitrophota bacterium
GAAGAGATCAAAGAACTTCAATATGAAAGTGCCCATAAATCTTGACACCACTTAAGGTGAGACAGATTTGACTTTTATGCAAACGCAAAGTATGCTTACAGATATCCAAAAACGTAAGCTGATAATAATATTGCTATAGTGAGAAAAAGCAGGCCTTGATAGTTGATACTTTAACAACCGGGGGATAATTCCAAAATTGTTTTCCTGGCCTTGTTCTTATGTACTACCTAATACACCGAAAGTCCGGAGGAATGAATTATGAAGAAAAACGCGATGATTACAGGGATAGGCGTTATTTCTCCCAATGGCATAGGCAAAGAGGAATTCTGGGATTCGTTAAGGCACGGCCGGACTGGCGTGAAAAGGATAACCAGCTTTGATACCGGGCAGTTTCCAACAAAGGTAGCCGGAGAAATCCAGGATTTTGATCCGTCCAAATTCCTCGATGTTAAGCAATCGAGAAGAATGGATAGATTCGTTCAATTCGCCGTGTCAGTAGCCAAAATGGCTGTTGAAGACTCTAAACTCATTATTGATGATGAAGACCCTACTCGTATCGGAGTTATTACAGGTACGGCTACCGCAGGTCAAGGATGGGTATTTGCGCAATACGAAATATTTCGTTCGAAAGGATATAAAAGACTCAATCCATTTACGGCAGCTTCGACATTCCCCAACGCATCATCTTCGCAGATATCCCTTGAGTTTAAGATCAATGGGCCAAGCGAAACATTTTCGACAGGATGTGCATCCGGCGGAATAGCTATGGGGCACGCCTTAGAGCTGATTCGTAACAATAAGATTGACATCGCGATTGTGGTAGGAAGCGAAGCATTGCTGTATGCTCCGATATTCGGATCATATTGTATTTCCAGGATCATGTCGACTAAAGATGGGAATCCCATAAAGACACCTGCGCCATTCGACAAAAACAGGGATGGTATGGTGTTAGCTGAAGGTGCCGGTTGTGTGATTTTGGAAAGCGCTGATCACGCTAAAAAGCGCAAGGCGCCGCTTTATGCGGAATTCATCGGATGGGGGGAAACATGTGATGCATACCATGTAATTTCTGCCGATCCAAAAGGGAGAGAAGCGGAGCGCGCAATTCTGATGGCAATCGAAGATAGCGGGATTAAACGTAGCGATATCAATTACGTGAAGATGCACGGCATAGGAGATCCTATTAATGATAAAATTGAAACTCAGGTCATCAAAAGAGTTTTCGGGAAAAAGGCTTATAATATTCCCGCAACATCCATAAAATCGATGACCGGGCATACGCAGGGTGCCTGCGGCGTGCTTGAAACAGTTTCGACCGTATTAGCGATGAAAAATAAGATCATTCCGCCCACAATAAATTATGAAACACCGGATCCTGAATGCGATTTGGATTATGTTCCTAACAATGCTAGGCCTTACGATATAGATCATGCTCTGATCAATACGTTTGGGTTCGGCGGGAAAAATGTAGTTATGGTTCTTAGAAAAGTTTAGCATAAGACAGGGTGTAATGCAGGCACATAAGTTTTTACCACTTTATCTAATATTTCTTCTAATCGCTTTTTTTGAACGTATGGTTTCAACTTTTTGTATACAAAAAAGCAAACAAACAAAATGTGTTTACTACGAATGGTTATTTAAGCTTGTATTCTATGGATATATCGCTATTGTGATATTCTCAGTTGGAGAATTTTTTTTTATGAAACGGAGCATAAATCCGATGGTATCTTTATCCGGGGGTTTATGTTTCGTAGTCGGAATGATTTTACGCCGAAAAGCAATGTCAGCGCTTGGAGAAAACTGGGGCCTTAAAACCGAAATAAAGGACGGACACTCACTCGTAGAGACCGGTATTTACAGGTATCTTAAGCATCCTTATTATTTGGCGGTGGTTTTAGAACTTACAGGGATTTGTTTAGTCGCGAATTCTTATTATTCACTAATTCTAGTGTATTTATTCCAGGGGCCATTGCTATTGATTAGGATATATTTCGAAGAAAAGATATTACTTAGCTATTTGGGTGAAGCGTATAAAAAATATGTGATAGGCAAAATTTTCTAATAACGGAGTCAGGATGTCTCAATTTTCAATAGGAGCGTATCTAACTTCTATCGCGACCCTTTCGATTGCCTTCCTGGTTTTATTTTATAATAATAAATCTGCGACGAATAAAATATTCTGCCTTTATTCATTAAGCATTTCAGAGTGGAGTTTTTTCACAGCATCACACGCCCTATCCAGATCCGAAAGGATATCGTTTCTGTTAGCAAAAATGATGAATATTGGTGTCCCTCTCATCCCTATCCTTTTCCTTCATTTTTGCCTCACATTGCTTGGTTATCGTAAAAAATACAAAAAATTGCTACTGGTAGGCTACGGCCTATCCGCATTTTTTATCTTAATTAATTTCACCACTCCTTTCTTGATACCAAGGGTCAGGCCGAAATTGGGCCACCATTTTTTTATGGACGGAGGATTATTGTATCCTTCCCTAATAGCGTATTTTGCGGCCTATGTAGCAATGGGTATTTATTTTTTGTCACGTGCATATTTCACATCAAGTGGAAATGTTAGAAACCAACTCAAATATTTATTATGGGGAACACTTTTAGGCTATGCCCTGGGAGTTACAAGCTTCTTGCCGGTTTACGGTATAACAATATTTCCTTATCCGTTCGGGAATTACGGTATAGCTATTTATGTAGGTATCGCCGCATATGCGATTATTAAATATCGTCTTCTGGATATCAATATTGCAATAACCCGTGTGGCAATTTTTGTGGTGGTGTATACGCTGGTACTTGGCATACCATTTGGGTTGGCTGCTGTAGGCAGGCTCTGGCTTCATGGCATGTTTGGCGACCAGTGGTTCTGGGCTCCAATGATTTTACTCCTAGGGCTGGCAACCCTAGGGCCTTTTTTGTATCTTTATTTGCAAGGAAGAACAGAACGACTTTTACTCAAAGAGCAGCATCGATATCAAAATGCACTTAAAGAACTCTGTAAGACGATGACCCGCATCCGAAACACAGACGAATTAATTAAGCTTGTTGGAACAACACTAGTCGAGGCGGTGAAAACCTCGCATGTTGCCATATACTTGAAAGATGATGAATATAAAGCATGCAAAAGAAAATTCTGCTTCCCAGAGAATAACCATACGCACTTTGATGAGCTTCTTGCGCTTGATCATCCATTGGTAAAGGTATTAAATCAACATAACAAGCTTGTCCTTGCCGAAGAGTTAGGAAAGAAGGCCGATAAAACAGGCATAGATTTTAGCCTTGCGATCCCTTGTTTTATCGAAGGGAATCTCCTGGCATTTATCGTATTGGGCCCAAAGCCCGCTCATCAGATCTACACTCAGGATGATCTTACGGTTTTCGAAACGCTATCATACTCCATGGCATTGTCTATCGAAAACTGTTTTTTCTGGCAGGAGATCGAAGACCGGCAACGAAAAGAGCGTATCCAGGAAATGGACACTTTTTCCTATTCTTTGGCACATGAGATAGATAATCCTATGGCGATTATTCTGGGTAACAGCGAGTTATTGAAGATCATCGTGGAGGAATCAGGTGTAAATGAAGGGGAACGGCAGGAGGTCTTTCACTACCTTGATTATATATTCGAGGCGGCAACACGCGTATCGGCCATGGTTAAGGCTATTTATGATTTTGGCAAGAAAGATTCCGGGGACTATTACCATTTGAAGCTCAGTGATGTTGTTGACGGTTTTATGCATTTATCCATGCCGGAGTTTAAGTATCAGCGTATCGTGGTTAGCGTGGATGTCCCCGAGGAGCCGATAATAATATACGGCAATGTACAGCATCTTATCGGCGTATTACGAAACTTCGCCAGGAATTCCATGCACGCGTTACAACATGTTGATGAGAAAAAGATCAATATTAAAGTCGAAAGGGTTAATGCTGATCTGGCAAGGCTCACATTCTCCGATACGGGAGAGGGTATAGAAGCGGAAAAAATACCTATTGTGTTTATGCCGTTTGTCACTACGAAGGCATCAAGTGAAGGAAGCGGAATGGGGCTGTATTATGTGAAGAGGATAATCGATACCCATAAAGGAAAAGTCCGTGCGGAATCAGCGGGCAAAGGAAAAGGCGCGTCGGTGATACTGGAACTGCCGATCGCGCAGGGTGTAACAGCGGAAGACCTGGAAAAGCAGGGAGAGCCCAGGAAAAGCAGGCGTAAATTTTGATGGATCCAAGAAGGAGATAGAAATGGATAAACTTAAACTTTTGATCGTGGATGACGAGGAAGGTATAGTTGAGTTTGTCAAGAAAGTATACGAGATGAAAGGGTTTATCACATTTGGCGCCACGGACGGCATTACCGCCGTTGATATATTTGAAAAAGAACGGCCGGAAATTACGCTTATAGACATCCATATGCCGTATTCGCCTATTGACGGCATCGAGACATTACGCAGGATCAGGAAGATAGATAATGACGCCATTTGTATTATGATCACCTGTATCGACGAAAAAGAGCAGGCTGAGGAAGCTCTCCAACTTGGCGCGTTCCATTACATCATGAAACCGGTAACTATTGCCGAAATGAACGTTGATATTAACAAGGCAGTTGAAGCGATAAGAAAACGAGGGTAATAAGCACAGCTAATCCGCTGCTGAACCAAAGCCTTTTATTTTTTTGTAATTATGCCATTATTGGTTTCATTTTTATCCGGCTTTGGTGTCCATGCCGCCACTTGGCTCGTAGCGTCAAAGGGATACGCGTCGCGGGCTGGCGAACGCTGCGGAGGAGTACCCGGCCATTTACAGGTACGGTTCTCGAATTGAACCTAGACCGGTGGGGAAGGTCAAACCTCGGGCTGTCCCTGGGATCAATCCCAGCCCTTGGAATTGTCCCCAGACCTTTTCTCACGGGTATATCAATATTTGAAATTCGGAGGAAATTTCACTTGACATGTGACTAATCACATGATAAAATCCAAATTAATAAGGAAATTAAATGACTAATCGGGAAATAGCCGAAAAAATAAAAGATTACAGAAGGAAGCATGAGCTTACGCAAGAACAGCTAGCTAGGCAATTAGACATTCCTTCAATTACTATCTCTCGGTGGGAAAGAGGAAAGAATATTTCAAATATATATCGGAAAGTTTTAAAACAAAACGATATTATTTGATTTTTTTTGCACAAAAACTAATCATATGAATAAACATACTATTAGGCAAATGACAAATAGGGGATTGCATTATGAACACAACAATAAAAGATCACAATCTATATTTTAAAAGCAATTCTGCCGAATACAGAGTAAGAGGCTTCGAAGACATCATTCTCAGCCATATGCGGGTCAATATCAAAGTAACTAAGAATAATGACTTCTTCATCGACATAGTAGACCTCTATAGCCAAAAATCACGTAACCTTTTTGTCTGCAGAGTATGCAAACAGCTTAGTATCAGTAAAGAAGATCTTAAAAAAGATCTATACAATATCATCGACATAATCGAAAAACACCAGTCAGAAAAGAACAAACCAGCTAAAAAAGAAAAGATCAAGATATCTGATAAGGAAAAAGACAGCGCGCTCAGGGAACTGCGGAACCCTAAACTACTGAATCGGATCTTAAGAGATATTGAAGATATCGGTTATGTCGGTGAAGAAAAAAACAAAATAATAGCGTATCTTGTGGGTATCTCACGAAAACTTGAAGACCCTCTAAGTAGCATAATAATCTCAGAATCATCAGCCGGTAAATCAGCGTTATCAGAAGCTATCGAAAAACTCACACCCCCTGAAGATATAATATATTTCTCTACCATTACCCCGAAAGCTCTGTACTACATGGATAAAGATTACCTCAAACATAAGTTCATCATCATCGAGGAAAGGGAAGGTTCGATAGACTCGGATTATCCTATAAGGATACTTCAGTCAAAGAAACGACTTATCCAGGCGCTACCGGTAAAAGACCCGAATTCAAATAAAACGCGTACACAGACTGTCGAAGTGGAAGGACCTATAAGCTATTTGGAAACGACCACCAGGTCACATATTAATTACGAGAACTCAACAAGATGTTTTGAATTATACCTGGATTCATCGGCCTGTCAGACAAGCAGGATCCATCAATTGCAGAAACAGCTTAAAACTATCGATGGGCTTAATATGAAAGAAAATCAATCAGCCATAGTCAAAAAACACCATACAATGCAGAGGTTGCTTAGACCATTACGGGTAGTTAACCCATACAGTAATTATATAGCTTTTCCGACACTTAAACTTCGCACTCGTAGAGATCATATGAGATTTTTGACATTGATAGAAATAGTGACTTTTTTGTATCAGTATCAGAGGCAGGTTAAAAAGGCAGGAAACATTGAATATGTCGAATCAACGCTGGAAGATTACAAGATCGCGTTTAATCTGTACAAGGATACCCTGGACAACAGTTTATCGAATATCAAAAAACCACAAAGGGATCTATTAGACCAGATAATAAAAATGACCAGAGAGAACGAGTCACTTATTTTTACACGTAAAGATATAAGAGATTATTCCGGATACCCGCATCACCGGGTAAGAGATATCATAAAAGACCTTGAAGACATGGAATATCTTGTCATTGATTCAGGTTCTAAAGGAAAACAATACAGGTACAGGCTGAATACACAATCTTCAAAGGAGGATGATTTTCTTAAGGATATAACCAAACCTGAAGAACTTGTCGGATACGTGACTTCCACAAGTTAAATAGTTGTAATACAGAGGTTTAAGTTAACTTGAAGAATTGAAAACGAAAACATAGGAGGATATAAAAATGAAGATTATCGCTATGATAGAAGATTTTGAAAAACATCTCAAAACCAAGGGTTTTGCTGAAAGAACAATAAGGACATATATCGGCTATGTAGGAATATTTGCGGATTTTCTAAGTAAAAATGAAGTATATGATATAGAAGATATTAATAGAGATAAGGTAAGCCGGTACCAAACATCACTATGCACAAAAAACGAGTTTAATCAGCGTAAATTAAGCATGAAAACACAGGCGCTTAGAATGGTAGC
Source organism: Candidatus Omnitrophota bacterium (assembly GCA_041667545.1). Taxonomy (GTDB): domain Bacteria; phylum Omnitrophota; class Gorgyraeia; order Tantalellales; family Tantalellaceae; genus SLID01. The sequence goes on from JBAYES010000067.1 coordinate 7,063, forward strand.
TGTAATAAGTTTCAGTAAATTCTTGCATAGAGCGGGTTATCTTGAAAATAACCCGGCCAGCCATATAGAGATCCCGCGAACGCCCAAAAGTTTACCGAAAAACATACTATCAGAGAAAGAAGTCCTGCAGATTCTTAAATCCCCTAAAGATAATGACCCGCTTGAGATAAGAGATAGAGCTATATTGGAATTATTTTATTCAACCGGCATAAGAAATACCGAACTAAGAAAACTATGTATATACGATATAGATTTTTCGAGAGGGTTTATACGTGTGACCGGTAAGGGGAATAAAGACAGGATCATACCCATGGGTGATGTGGCCTCATGGTATATAGAGGAATACATGAAACGATCGAGACCTAAGTTGGTAAAAGGAACTTCTGATGTCTTGTTCGTATCAAGGAACGGTAAAGAACTAACAGACGATATGCCTTCATGGATGGTACGGAAATACGCTGCCAGGATAGGAATAACTAAGCAGATCAATGCCCACACGTTCCGGCACACTTTCGCGACACATATGATAAAAAAAGGCGCTAATTTAAGGATAGTACAGGAGATGCTGGGGCATAGCTCGCTTGAAACGACACAGATCTATACAAAAGTGGAAATAGGGGACCTTAAAAAAGTACATGCCAGTACACATCCAAGAGAAGTAGATCTTGTTTGATCGAAAAAGGGGTCATTGTGAATAAAATCCGAAAAACTCATTATGTGCCGACAGAAAGGGAAGTACTGATACTATTGAATAAACCCGACCTGGATACAGTTAAGGGCAGACGAGATAAGGCCATATTGGAGCTGATGTATTCAAGCGCTTTAAGGCGTATGGAAATCCATAATCTGAATATAGATGATATAGATCTTGTTGAATCCACGGCAAGAGTAAATGAAGGTAAATTCAAGAAGGATCGAGTTGTTCCCATGGGTAAGGTCGCAAGAGAAAGCATAGAACTGTACCTCGCAAAATCCAGACCAAAATGGCTTAAAACAGCTAAAGAAAAAGCGCTATTCATATCAGAACGAGGGGAAAGGTTATCAGCCGGAATGATAAACGAAACAATTAAACATTACGCGGATAATAACCGCATAAGTCCGCATTCGCTGAGGCATGCTTGCGCTACCCATATGTTAAAGCGCGGCGCGGATATTATTCACATCCAGATGCTGTTAGGTCACAATTCACCAAAAACTACGGAGATCTACACGAAGTTATTTCCGAATGATCTGAAGGTGGGGTATGATAAAATTAATATCAGGTCTTTTAAATAGTGTGTCAGATGATAATGCGAAATCCAGGAGTGTATATATTATGAAAAAAAGAGTTGATGCAAAAAAACAAGGGGCTGTGGTCTTATATGAAGATCATATTGAAGTTAAACTTGAAAAGGAAATTGTTTGGCTTGATACGCATCAAATGGCTGATCTATTCGGGGTTGATCGTACGGGTATAGTGCGGCATATTCGGAACATATATAAAACCAAAGAACTTATCAGAAAAACAACCTGTGCAAAAAATGCACAGGTTGCCAAAGACGGCAAAGTGCGGGAGATGGATTTCTATAATCTTGATATGATAATATCTGTCGGCTATCGTGTTAACTCGAAAAAAGGCACGCAGTTCAGCATATGGACGACAGATGGTCCACACGGTGCTTATGGCCAAGGATTTGAGGGACATGCAGGATAACTTCCATCCGCGGGAAAAACTTGTTCGGAAAGAAGAAAAATCGCATGAAACTATTGACAAATGTCGATCATAGTGTATACTTATATACGGAAAGTAAGAAAGTAAGTATAAGGAGGCATACACCATGAAAACGGCAAAAAAGAGACCCATAAAAAAAGCTATTGCCGAATACGCAGACTTTAGAATGGCGATCATTTCGTCTCGTGGGCAGGTGACTATTCCGCAGGATATCAGGGCGCTATTACATGTAAAAAGGGGATCGGTAATCGGATTTGAGCCCACACGGAGAGGAGTTTTGATGGTAGCGATGAAAGTTCAGCCCCAGGACCCTTACACCGAGGAAGAGTGGAAGAAGATCGAGAAGCTCTCCAAGGGTGAGGGTACCGTCTACAACACTGCCGAAGAGGCAAAAAAGCACATCTCCGATTTATGAGATACGAAATAAAGAAATCGTTTGATAGATCGGCTAAAAATCTTACGGAAGATAACCGCATAAAGATTAAAAAGGTTATCTTCGAAGTCATTGATGTGCTTTCGACCGGGAAGAAGCCATCCAAAGGTATACGTTTAACGCGACTACGCAATGATTACTGGGAAGTTGGCACATCCCTCAAGGAACGAATTTTATTCCGCCTTACGGATGATTTGGTTCAATTTCTTATTGTGGGTAACCACGACGACATCAAGCGCGCTTTGAAGCGCATCTAATCCTTCATTTCCTGCCTTGTTAAAATCCAGATAAATCTATCTTGCCCTGTGGCGAGCTCTTGGGTATCTATCCCTGACAATCCTACCTGGCGGGGATTGGGATAAGAAGCAGCCTGAGGGCGGGGTTATCAGGGATAGGAGGGGGAGGGAGTCCGGGGGACTGGTGGGAGGGTTTGACTACTGGTTTATTGCAAGGGGGAACCAACTTGGGGTTAAACTTATTAGGGCAGTCACTTAATATCCCACCA
>JBAYES010000068.1:0-9691 GCA_041667545.1 Candidatus Omnitrophota bacterium
AACCCTGTCTTTTTCAGCATGAAATACATCATACGCCTCAGTGCCTAAGCTCGGACTAAATGCCGGATATGATTCCAGATCACGCTTTGTCACCGCAGGGTGTCCATGTAAAGCAAAAGCCAATCCAAAAAGTTTTCCTTTAGCCTTCCAAAGATCAAGTTTTACCTTATCACGTTCTCGGTTAAGGCGTTTTCTGATCTCTATAACTTTCTGGGATTCCTCATCTTTCAGAGCGAGAAAAACTTCCTCGATCTTTTCTTTAAGCTTCTCAAGGCTTTCAGAAACCACATCAAGATTGATATTACATTCCTCAAGTGCGGTGTCTGCTTCTTTAACTGCATTCGGATTAACTTTTTCACCGCACATGATCCTGCTCCTGATCTCTTTAGCTCTTTCTTTGGCTTCCTGTTTTTCTTTTTCGCACTGCTTCTGTTTCTCCTCGAGAGCAACAATCTGCTCCGCGATTTCATCAGGCGTGCTTTTTCCTTTTAACACGTTTAAAAAATTAAGTTTCATCGTTTTATCTCCTTTCCTTAGTGGCTGTTACTGATAATGCTTCTTCAAACGGACAATCCGTTTCGTTTTGGTACTTTCTCGCACGCCAGACGTGATCCAACTGCTTGGCGATTACGGCACTGCCTGAATCAATCTCTTTTGATGGAGCGGTTTTTCTTAAAGCGTCGGTTAACGTGCATTCAAACTTCTCACGGTACGCATAAGCCTTCTTTAAATGATCAAGGCGAATATCACCTTCACTTACCGTTCCGATATTCTTTTTAGCGGTCGCCTGCAAGGCTTCGGTAAGTGAGCAGGAATGCTTCATCATGTAAAGATTGGCGTCAATTAAATGCACGAGTTGTTTTTCTTCTGTCGACCCCGGAACATACCGGCTAATCATCCCGCTTATTGTGTTTAATAAATGAGCTTGTTTCATTTTTTATTCCTCCTGTTTTTTTGGTTATCTACACTAAAAAATACCTCTGACTTTCAATTTATAATCACATCGTTTTTCACCCCCTTTTCTGATGATCGTGAGCGTTGTGAACGTCGATTCCACTACTTTCTAAATGCCTCTTTTACACCCCTTTTGTGTGACTTTCCTGACCTTTTCCCTTATATTTTTCTTTTTTTAGAACAGAGGGGTTTTTACGTTCACAATGTTCACAAGCTACATAACTCCTTGTAGATTCAGGGCTTAACCCCTGAGCGTAGGTGTGACCGTAGAACTCCGACGTTCACAACATTCACACTTTTCAGTACGGTCTCGGGTCCTCACGTTCACGACGCTCACCGACGTTCACACCGACGCTCACACCATTTTCAAAGAGCGAATTGCCCTTAGTTTTTCGTAAAATAAACAGCTTTCTGCCGGTACCGGCTTCTCGTTTATTACTGCGTAAAATATCAATCCCCACGCTTCTCATAACAGGAGCAATACGCATAAGCTCAGAAGCTAAAGCCCTAGCATTAGCGGGAATTGTTTTATCAAATCCAGTCTCAGGCTGAACACTTGAAAGAAGTGTTGTAGCAGACCCAGCCCACTCACCGCCGTTCGATTCCACAAGATAAGTAAGCCTCTGTGCAAGCGTACTTTCTTCGGCAGTATCTTCCCATTTATGATCAACTGATTCCTGATACTTCTGTAAAAACTCATCCGGAGAAAAACCTAAATATTCCGACAAGCCTGATCCCCATTTAGCGAAATCCGACATCCTGAAACGCTCATGCCCTGACACGCCGTCAACAACAGCCATTGCTCTTGAAAGGGCGGTAAAGAACCCGCCAAGGATCCCCGGCAAAGAAGCCCGCCATTCATCAACAATTTGTTTTTCCGGTCTTGTTTCTTTAAGAATTGGGATGTCGAATATTATTGAGCGGTCTAAAAGGTCGGGTCGGCAGATAGAACTGCCTATACCATTTAAAACAAAACATCTGCGGTACGTCCTTATAAATTCTTCGTCATTGGTGTAGAGTGACCGTTTCATATCGCCTTCGCCAGTCACAGCACGGCATAAAAAGTCACTAAACCATTCAGACACGCGAGAGAGATTATCAAAGTTATTCACCCAGTGCTTATCAGCAATCATCTGTGCCTGCTCTAAATCTTTGGGAGCCGAAATTGACATTACTTTTGACGGATCACATAAACTTTTTATTAATCGGGAATTATTTGACTTACCAGTACCTTGCTCGCCGAGTTGGACAGGTATAACATGGGGAATATCAGGAATAAAAAACGTAGCTATAACCGTCATAAAAAGACAAGCGTCATCTTTATTGATATTACAGAAGTCTAAAAGTTTTATCGGATCAAATCCTTTAACAGGCATGACCTGTTCAGACTGGTGCGGGTATCGTTTGAAAATAGGCGGGAGAAAAACAATTTCCCAGCCGTCTTTTGTGATCACAACCCCACGCCAGTCTTTAGTCGTAAGGTCGTAATAAATCGCTCCGTTATACCAGCCGACACGGTTATACAGCTCAATCTGACGACCGCCTTCGCATTGTGCCTCAACTTGAATACGAGCCTGTTTTAACGCCTCATTGCCCGGAGGATGCCCGAAATCCCTGCGGTACCGCATAGCAAAACAGTTCCTGAAACGTGAACTGCTCGTCTGGCAAACTTCAAAGTGCTTATCATAAGGAAGGACAACATAAGGATTGCCTTGCTGATCAGAAAAATATTCCGTGATCATTTCTTCACAGTCTCGTGTAATTATCTCGCCTTGAGTGAGCTTCTTTTGCTTAGGCGTTTTTGAAGCAGTAAATTCGTCTTTAGTATCCTGAATCGCTTTCTCAATTACCGATTCTCCGTATGTCTTGCCATCGCTGAAATGACTTTCATCCCATTTTGATCGCATAAGACCAGACCGACGGAATAAAGAATCCATAACCGCAGAATCCTTGCCAGTCCAAAAGGCAAGTTTGTTGCATAAAGCAAGATCCGCCTCAGATTGAGAAGGGTAATCGCCCTGCCAGTTGCCTTCATATAATTTGAAGAACACATCAGTGTCTTTGCTTTTCTTGATTCGAGAGAGAATAGTTTTTGTGTGCTTATTATCTGAATCTAATTTTTCAAGATACTCATGCAGGCTTTTAAGTTTTTCAGAACGTTCTTTAATCTCCCTGCCACAACCGGCAACAACATCGCCAGTCACAGTAAAGAATCGATTACCCGAATACATCTCAACATTAAACGAACTAAATTTGCGGTCTTTGGGAAGCGTGCCTTTACAGATAATATGAACGCCGGTTCTGCTCGGTGAGTATTCGGTATAACTATCCAGCTCAGATATTATCTTCTGGGCAAAAGACGAAATAACACCATCCTTAACACATCCGTCAATATCAACGCCGACATAAGGCGAGGTAATAGCAAACCCTATAGCGTCAAGATTATCCGCTCCGTTAACGACATCATTAAAGGATCGCCATGTTTTGGGATCATTACACCGGGCGTTTTTACCGGTCGCCACATTGACAGGGATTTTTTTATCTTTCTTGTCTTTTTGCGGTGTGAATTTAAACCCTACCCAGACAGGCAGGTCTTTGAGAACCTGAGGAATATTCTCTTTGTTCTTCTCTTTTCTTCTCTCTTTCTTCATTTTTATGCTCCGTTCTGAAATATAAAGTCTTTAACCTTCCTGTAACATTGAAATAACTGCTCCTCTTTGGAGTTATTGAAAAACTTATCCGCAAGCTTGCGTGTTTTTTCGGCATCACCAAAAAGTATGCGTTTCTGCCTGCCAGCTCCTGATAAGCCCTTCATATCGCACCCTTGTGATACGAGATACGTGGCTAAATAAATATTTCCCGCTTCAAAATAATTTTCTTCCATAATTCTTTCCTTTGCTTTGCCCGCACTAGGTACATACAACTTTTTTTGTTAATTTGTTGCATCCCTTATGCATACATACAGATTTTCCTGCCAAAATGTCGCACTTAACCTTTAATTTTTTACTCCCACAGGGTATATACGACGACTTTTGCTAAAGTGTCCTACTCCATCGCAATTTTCACCCCTCAATACGTACATACAGATTTTTTCCAAAAAGTGTCCCCCCTTAGAGCTTATATACGTAAAAAATCTTCAAAATGTTGCAGGTGTTTTTAAAATTTTTCATCATCACCACCCTCAAAACGTATATACGGAAAAATTTCTCGATTTGTCTCAGCTTTTTTTACTTTTTTTCTGAAATCTGCCCTCCAGAACATACATACGTATAAATCCTTCAAAATGTTGCAGGCTAAATTAAAATTTTCTGCCTCCACTGGGTACATACAACTTTTTTTGCCAAAGTGTCTCAGCCTTTCTACATGTACATTCCCCATAATTCTCAAAAGTGTCGGAAATATTTTATTTCCAAAGCGTATATACCGAGTTTTCCTGAAATGTGTCGGGATTATTTTGTCCATACTCGTGTATTCAGGATTTTTCCGGAAAGTGTCGGAATTATTTTGCCCCTATTAGTACATTCCGCTTTTTCCCGCAAAGTGTCGGAATTATTTTGCCCCTATTAGTACATTCCGCTTTTTCCCGCAAAGTGTCGGAACTTTTTTATTTTTCCTGCAACAAATCAGGAAAAAAAGTCGTATATACGTATTAGGGTGGAACACTTTCGCTAAAAAAACTGTATATACGTAGTAGGAAGGCAATTTTTTTAAAGAAAATCCCGACACTTTCGGCATTTTTACGGAATATACGTATATGGGGGGTATTAGCTTGACTTGTTCCGAGGAGTGTTATAGGGGTGTTGTATTAAGGAGGTTAGAAAAATGAGTGCAGAGAAGAAAAGAAAAAAGTTCGTGATTTACACACGTTGTTCAACTGACGATCAGGCAAAAGGCGATTTCACCACGCTTGACGCTCAGGCTCACCATTGCCGGAATATGCTTGAGGCATTCGGCTATGAACTCGCTGATTTTGGGGATAAGGGAATCATTAACGATGACGGTTATTCGGGTAAAGACCTGAACCGTCCCGGGATTCAGTCGATTCTTAAAGATATTCAATCCAAAAAGTCGTTTGACGGAATCATATTCTTCAGGCTCGACAGGCTCACACGAAACCCACGTGACCTTTACGGCATGATCGATACGTTTAAAGCTGAAGATATAGCTTTTTTATCAGTAAGAGAAAATCTAGACAGTACAACGGCTATTGGTCGGGTTGTGATCGGCATCATCGGATTATTATCAGCCTTTGAGCGTGAACTAACCGGCGAACGTGTAAAAGCTTCAGCTATCGCAAGAGCAAGGCAAGGTAAATGGGTAGCAGGCAAACCGCCATACGGATACATTCAAGTTAAAGACGGTGAAAGATTATCAAACGGCAGGCAACCGCACAAAATTGAACTCGATAAAAACCTTGCACCTCATTTTAAGATGATTTTTGAAATGGCGGCTGATAATCAGTCTCTTTCAGCTATCGGTAATGAACTCATAAAACGTGAAGTCCCTACAGCGAATGGCAACCTCTGGCGTAAACAGACTATCGCTAAAATCATTAAGAATCCATTTTATAAAGGCATGATTTCATACTCAGGCGAGATAAACAAAGGAAACCATGAAGCAGTTGTAGATGAAGAATTATGGAGTAAAGCAAACAAGATAATATCCGCAAGCCTACCCGGACACAGATTCTTGAAAACGACTCTCGACTACAGCCATCTGTTAAAAGGCATTTTGTTCTGCGGTAAATGCGGAAGTTATTTTGTATCAACCCATGCCCGAGGGAAAATGGGCAATAAGTTTTATTATTACGAATGCAGTCGGGCAAGGCAAAAACTTGGATGTGATACTAAACGTATTTCAGCAACATCATTTGATCAGGCGGTCATCGACTTCTTAGGCAGAGCGTCTAAAGACCAGAATATTATCATCAATGCAATCGGTAACGCTGTAAAACACTCATCAACCCAGCTCGATAAATACGACAAGCAAATACGCCAGTTAAAAAAGAAACTCGACAAAGCCAAAGACTCTGCCGATAAATTGCTTAACCTTGCTATAGAAAAGGTCATTACCAAAGGAAGAACTTATACCGAGAAAATGGACTCTCTTGAAAATGAAATAACCGTTCTTGAAGATCAGCTTGAAAAAGCAAAAGCCCGCAGGAAAGCCGCTGAGATGACCGCCAACTCTAACGAATACTTGCACGCAAATCTACAGCTTGCCATGAAATACCTCGATAAAGCCCCGCCAGACGCCCAAATTGCCCTTTTAAAGGCACTTATCAAGATACTCAAGGTTTATGACGACTATGTAAAAATGGAAATGTTTATAAACGAACCGGACGGCGAGATCGTGCAGAACCTACCATTAAAAGAGCCTAAAAAACAGCGAACCCCGCTCCTTATTAAGGAACAGGGTTCGACTGAGCGTCAACAATGGCGGAGAGGCAGGGATTCGAACCCTGGGTTCTCCACGTTTGTGCTTAAATTATCGTTTTTTGTCCAAAATTTGTCCACTTTTATTTTTCCCGTCATTCAAAACTGATAGTATCAATAGCGCGCCTCAATCTTTCGAGGTTCGCTGAGAGGTATCTGGCAGTAATATAATCTTCATTTCGATGGCCCAAAAGGATCTCTGTTGCCAAGCGATCTTTTGACTTATAATCGACCTCTGTCGCAAAAGTTTTCCGAAAGGAATGGTGACTGGCCCTATCATCTATCTCCAGAAAATAGAGGAATTTTTTAACCTTCTTCCCCAAACTTGTTTTATTAAAAATCGTTTTAGTGTCCGGATTGATGAAAAGGGTTTCCGAGTCGCCTCGGTATTTCTTAATAAGCTTGCCAGCCTCTTTATGGATCGGAATGATTCGTCTCTTGTCGCCTTTCCCCAAAAGATCGATCGTGTTCTGCTCTGGATTGATATTGGAGCGCCGAAGTTCCGTCACTTCTTGCAACCTTAACCCGGTATAAAGCGAAAAAACGCATATATCCCGGACAAGCCCCGCTGCTGCTTTTATCTTTGCGACCTCGGGATTCGTTAGAACCCTGGTCCCTGTCTGGCCTCTCGGTTTTTTCATTTTGATCGCCTTGAAAGGATCCGAAAACATCTTCGGCGGACTCTGTTCCCGGGCTGCCTTGAAAAAACCCTTCAAGATCTTAAGAATGAGCCACCGACTACCCTCCGAAAGAGGCTTTGATATTTTATAGCTTTTCTCGGTCCTCAAATAATGTAAATATTTATTCCCGATCTCCGTCGTGATATCGTCCAAAGTCCTGATGTTCCCGAAATTATCCTCGATCCAGCGGAGGAACTTCTCAATCTCTCGCCTGTAGCGCTGAATGGTGACGTTCTTCTTCCCGGAGTTCTCCAAGATCACCTGATACCCCTGAACCCACTCACCCAAACCGGCAGCGCTTCCCTCCGGCCTTTGTTTTGCCTTTAAGTAGTCCTGCCAGATCCGCTCGGCAGCAGCCTCGGCCTCGTACTTGAAGGGAAAGTCTGGCCGGAGCCGTTTCCCATCTTTGTAAAAGTCAAGCCGGTAAACTACCCCGTTTTTTGTTTCAAAGGCTTTCACTCGAGGACGTTTGTGCATTATCTTTTGACCGCCTCTCTTTTAATTGCGTCATCTACCCAAGCGAACTTTGTCCGCCACTTTCCCGCGATCTTCTTCGCCGGGATCGTTCCTTTGCGCATTAGGCGCATGACCGCCTGGCTATTGTTGACCCCAAGATAAACCGCCAGTTCCTCCGGGCCCACAAGTCTATCTACCGCGACATTATCCATTATAACTCTCCTTAGTTTTTTCTGTTTTTTTGTTTTTTAGATCCTACCCGGCAAAAGCGACGTCTATGACCACATCCAAATCGCGCGTTTTAGGCCACTTTTCCATTTTTTTTAGCTTTGGAAAAAATATTAAAAAATTTTTCCCTACCCTTACCCTACTCCGACGAAAAAAGTCGCTCTCAGGGCAAATATGAGCCTCGTTTTTTAGGGAAATACCCATAAACTTTATATTTTCAAAGAGTTCCGATGTTTTTTTAGTATTTTCTCTATAGTCGACCTGCGAAGTCTGCATTTCTTTTCCTCGGAGAATCCTGGAACGCGAAAATCCCCCTCCGGATCCAGCGGACATTCCGGCGCTGAACATCGATTGAACTTCGGACACATGGTTATCGCTTTTTCGAACATGCCTTTCCCTTCTACCCCTTAAGAGGCTGTTATCCAGCAAGCTTTGTCCGAAACGATCCATCATGTGTCACTCTCCCGGCAAAAAAATCATCAATAAATACAGATCCGGAACTTATTCCGAGAGCAATCCGGATCTGATCCCTTTCTCGTACGCCGCAAAATTTTCTTTCGAGAAAAATTCTTCCCGGATTAGGGGAGATTTTTCCCAAACCAGATAGCAAAGTTCGTTTATGTTTTTCTCTTCCTGTTCTGTCAATCTTTTGAACTTAGGCCTCGTTGATTTTGGCTTTTTCCCAAGTACCCACCTGTCGGTGATATAACGCGCATATTTCTCTTTCGTTCCGAATTGCTTTTTCAAGCGAGCTGAATACAATTCGAAGTTTTTATAACATCGCTGTTCAATATCAAAAAGTTCCATTGGTCTTAATTTTGGTTCCATTTCTCTGTCTCCTTTGCTTTTCCCCGGCCGAGATACTGCTCAAGCCGGTATTTTTGATAGTCTTTACGGACCGGAAACTTTTCCCGGCACTTTTCGAGGTTCTCATCCCAAACATAGCCGAACAACTCAAGCAGATCCTTCTGGCGCTTTTTTGTGATTTTATCGAGCGCCGTCATGGTCCGGCTCCTTCTGTTCTGGGAGAGTAAACTTCCCCCGATCCTCGAACTCTGCCGTCTTGCCCTTGTTCCAAAGCTGGACCGGCTGAAAGAAGCCTGTCACCCGGGAGAAAACCTCAACTCTGCATTTAGTCTTTTCCTCTGACATCGAACCCGCCTCCTTCCAAAACATCCAGGAATTTGTTATTTACCAAAAACCTCTCATAAAGATCGTCTTTTTTCTTCCGGACAAACTCTCGAGCTATTTCAAACATCTCATCGACCCCGCCGGAAGGCTCGGCAATAACTTCGTGTTTTATCAGAAGCCTGAAAAGGTCGTGAAGCAGGACCTCGTAAACACAACTCGACTCGATCAGAAGTTTCACAAAATCGACTTGGATGTCTTTGAGCTCCGAGTTGAAATCATCGATGATCGATTGAATGGACTTGAGATCATCTTCTTGAAGCCCCTTGAACTCATATCTCTTTGTGCTCATTTCTCTTTACTCCTTTTTTTTATGCTGTTGACCTCGAGATACTCCTCAAAGCCCCGTTTCGTTTCATATTCTCCCCGACCACGCCGACGATCGCCTCCGGATTACGCCGGACCAGCATGGCGAACGACTGCGCGTCTACCGCATTGATGTGGAAGTGATTTTCGTTGTAAGTTGCCCCTCCACCCTGGCCGTATTCACGCGCCTCTTGCCTGTTGAGGATCCTTTCTCCGGTCTGCGCAATTATCGGCACTTCGTCTTTTCTCAGTCCGGGCCAGCCACCATTGTGGAACTTTTGAATATCTGCGATCTGTTTCATTCCGGAAGGCGTGACAATTCCGCCTTTATGAGCGAAGAAGCCGCCGAGGATCCCCATGAGGCCACCGAAGAAACCTCCACCGCCTCCGCTACCACCGAAAGAGAATAAGCTCGCCAGGGCTTGCTTGATCTGCGAGCGCATG
>JBAYES010000069.1:0-9041 GCA_041667545.1 Candidatus Omnitrophota bacterium
CATTTCAGTCTTCCGCAGTAACTCCGCGTTCCACCGCCCGTCGTTGCGAGGAACGAACGAAGTGAGTGACGAAGCAATCCACAATAAAATCGAACATTTCAAGAGATTGCTTCGGTCGTGGCGCTCCCTCGCAATGACGGATTTAAAATTTAAGTTCCCTGATCCTAATAAGAAACTTCTTGTTCGCTTCGCCAAGAGACTGGAACGGCACAAGGATGAAATATTCACGTTCCAACATGAAAAAGGTGTGGACTATCATAACAAGCACGCTGAGTAGCAGATAAGGCCGACTGTAATTTTGAGAAAGATAACATACGGTAACCGCTCAATGTCCGGAGCCCTTAATCACAACATACTGACGAGCGTTATTCAGACGGCAAAGATGAACGGTGTAGATGTTATCGATACACTAAAAAGCCAATTCGTAAACGGAAAAAACAAGGCGCTTCTGAAGGTCATTACAAGCCCCCCGTAAATAACCAGCAAAATACATTAGTTTATTGAGATCACTTCGTCGCCCTGTACCGTACGGTACAGGGCTCCTCGTGACGACGGCGTAGGATTCTACTGCAGATAACTGAAATGTTACTCATATTAAAGGATATTCGAGAAGGTCCTTCCACCGCTTTACCCACCCATTCGAATGGGACGTTCCCCTTACTACTGTGAGTCTCACAAGATCTTCATCTCCGGTTCTTGTCACAAAATTTTCGGTTATTTTCAGAGGAATAACCCGGTCCTTCTCGGCGGCAAAATGTCTCTGCGGCACATTTTTCATCTCATGCGCAAAGTCTATTGGGTTCAGGGAGCCGGTTAACTGATCCACTTTGTTGACACTATTCACACTTACATGGTCGACATTCCCGGCTATTGTGATCAAACCGGAAACGTCTTCCCTCCAGGACGTAAGGATCACGGCAATAGCCGCGCCTCCTGAAAATCCTACGATCTCGATGCTATCGGCACCTGCATCCGCTTTGATCCTGTCTATCGCCTCATTCGTTGAATTCATAACTTCCCGAGAGAACCTCTCGGTAGACCAGTATTTTTTGTCGAAATTTTTTTCTGTCTTCGCGTCTGTGTACTGGCAGGGCCTGCCGAGATAGACAACATTGGGGAAATCATCTAATGCCGCAAGCTGTAAGACCATGGGTCTTTTAGGTGTGGGGTTTGTGGAAAGAGTTCTTTTGCCTATCCACGCTGAACCATCGCCCTCTATATATATCCTTACCTTTCCGTTTCCCGGATCATGGATACGCGAAAATGTTGTTAGCGTAAAATATCCGGTTTGTATAACACCCTTATTGAACCCGTTTTCCAAAGCACACTTTAGAGCGCTCTTAAGGCCTTCTTCATAATATGACCTGGCAAAAGATGAGTCTATTGCCAAAAAAGTCATCAATAAAAACAAAAGAAGGGCGGTTTTCACCAAACCGCCCCTCTTTCTTGGATAATCTTTCTTTTTAGAACTGATATTTAACAGTGACTGTTCCATTATGCGAATAATAGTCTTCCTTTGTTCCGAAGTCATAGCCCAAAGCAAGCGTTGTGCTTCCCTTGATCATAGATATCGTACCGCCAAAATCCACCATGTTCTTAGCGGGCTTGAACCCTTCGGTTGAAAACGACGATCCGCCTCCGGTGAACGTAGAGGAGGTTTCCATCGCTTCTCCCAGATAATCATAAAGCCATTTAACCCTGGCCTCCGGAACGATGTCAAGATCTCCGCTTTGAATAGGTCCACCGCCGGAGATGCCCATAACTATAAATTTATTAAGCCCCAAATGGTCCGCGAGTTTTTTTATGTCATCAACATATTCCAGCAAAGTCCATTTTTTTTTGAAATCCGTTCTGCCTATCCCCGGACGATCGGGAACTATTATGCGGAAACCATGTTTTATGGCCGGCTTATGCAAAAGCATCACATGTACATGAGAACCGGTACCGTGAAAAAATATTATGGGAAATCCTTCGGGGACGCCGTATTCGTAGTAAGCCATTTTCCTATCTTTTTCGATCGGCAAAAAGACGGCTTTACTATCGAGTTCCTTTATTTCCTCGGCTGAAATCAGTTCAGGGGGTCCATATTCATTGACATATTTTTCCATATGCATACGAGTATACCCCATAATTATCGTTTGAAAAGTATTTTTTCGTGTCCTAAGCATAATGGCATAATGGTGTCAGGCCTCCCCGTTGGCCAAAACGGTGTAACACCTAAGGTCGTAGACCAAAAATAAAAAAGGAAAAGAAACCACTATCCTTTTGGCATCGCTAATAGTGAGATCGAAAATTTCAAACAAAAAAAGGTACACATAAACAAAATGGATTTTGGTTTTTTGGCAGAACGACAAGGACACGGACAAGTCAAGATGTTCCTGGAAAGCATCACGATACTTTAAATTTTTAATTTCTAACAAGTAAATTGGAAGAAGTAAATTTTTAATTTAAAACTTGCCCCGAATTTCTAAAATGGCCAACGGGGAGGCCTGACACTATTCAGGGCTGTAACCCTGGGTTTTTTTATAACTGGTGGGGAGGGAAGGATTCGAACCTTCGAAGGCATAAGCCGGCAGATTTACAGTCTGATGCGTTTGGCCACTTCGCTACCTCCCCGACCGGGTGTATTTTATGTTATGCGCTATTTTTTGTAAAGAACAAAGCAGAACGGAGCTATATTTCTGGAGCCGGCGGAGGGATTCGAACCCCCGACAGGCTGATTACAAATCAGCTACTCTACCAACTGAGTTACGCCGGCTTTTTTCACTTAAGGATCCTGACCCGGTAAAAGATATACCAAACATTAACTAAAGTCAAGGCTTATTGGGTCGATTTTTCCCGGAATTACAGTCCTTGTCAAAGGCCTGATTTCGCAAATGCTTCCGGAAGCGAATCGAGGATATCGGACGCTATCATTCCGAAAGCGCCTTTTCTCTGCATCGCTATGTCGCCCGCAAGACCGTGAAGATATACTCCCGACACAGCGGCGCCGTAAAATTCAAGGCCCTGTCCGACAAAAGAAGCTATAATACCCGTAAGAACATCGCCAGTTCCCGCGGTTCCCATTCCGGAATTGCCGGTGTCATTGATATAAGTCTCCCCATCCGGACTCATAACAACTGTCCTGTGCCCCTTAAGGCACACTACAGCTCCGGTCATCTGGGTAAGCCGTTTTGCGGCCCCGGAGCGGTTCTCCTGGATCGAACAGACATCCTCTCCGAGGATGCGTCCCGCTTCTCCGGGATGCGGAGTTATGACCGTTGGAGCCTTTCTTTTTTTGATTATTTCGATCTTGCCTGATATAACGTTGAGCCCGTCCGCGTCTATAACTATGGGGCATGAAATTTTTTTGATGAGTTCCGTTACGATCTTTTCCATATCCGGGCTTCTGCCAAGACCGGGACCGATCGCCACCGCGTCGCATTTTTCCGCGTGGTCCAATATGCCCTTAACGGCCTTAAGGCCGAAGGCCGACCCGTCAGGCCCGGCAGGAAGCGATAAAGTAATCACCTCGGTAAGTTTTACTTCCATTACCGGGCTAAGCGTCTCGGGAACGGCGCATGTAACAAGTCCGCTGCCCGCTCTTAACGCGCCCATGGAACAAAGACAAGCGGCTCCCGTCATGCCCTTCGACCCCGCCACGACAAGAACCTTTCCGTAGTCTCCTTTATTGGAATCTTCTTTTCTTGAACAGATCTTTTCAATATGCTGTTTAACCATCTTTCACCACCATTGAGTTTGATGTCGCTATATCATCCGTATGAGAAACACTTACGAGAACGCGCGTTAGTTTAAAATCCCTCATTATCTCGAGCGCCCGTCCGTAAAGCTGTACATAGGGCTTTCCGTCGGCATGGTTAAGGACCTCAATATCAGTCCACCTCAGGCCTATTCTTTCTCCCTCGGGAAGCGCCTTTTTTACCGCTTCTTTAGCGGCGAATTTTCCGGCCATGTGCGCGTGAGAGAACTTTTTATTCTCCGCGTACTTTAATTCTTTTTCGGTGAATATTTTATCGAGAAAACTTGTTCCTCTTTTCCGGACAATGCGTCCGAACCTTTTTATATCGACAATATCCAGGCCTATACCCACAACACTCATTCCACTATCTCCTTCATGAGCCTTACAGCTTCTCTTATCCCCATGAAAACAGAGTTAGATATTATTGAGTGCCCTATATTAAGTTCGTACATGCCCTGTATACGCGATATGGGTTTGACATTTTCGTAGGTAAGTCCATGTCCCGAAGATACAGTAAGACCCATTTTCATGCCCGCTTCGACCATCTCATTTATTTTCTTTAGTTCTTCCCGGGATGATGTCCCCGTCAAAAATTCTTCGGCGTAGCGTCCTGTATGAAGTTCTACCATCGCGACACCGGCGTCAACAGCCGCTTTCAGCTGGCGGACTTCCGGATCTATGAACAGGCTCACCCTTATGCCCGAATCTTTAAGTTTTTCCGAAACCTCTTTAATTTTTTTCAGTTTCCCGGAAACGTCAAGCCCGCCTTCAGTGGTAACTTCAAGACGATTCTCCGGCACTATTGTCGCTTGTTCGGGTTTTAAAAGGCAAACTATATCTACTATCTCTGCATCAACGGACATCTCCATATTAAGCGGTACGGACACTTCTCTCTTCATCCTGAAAAGGTCCTCATCCTGTATGTGACGCCTGTCTTTTCTAAGATGACATACTATGCTGTCACAACCGGCTTCCACAGCCTCACGCGCCGCTTTTACGGGGTCAGGTTCTATGGTTTTCCTCGCCTCTCGTATAGTGGCCACATGATCTATATTTACGCCCAATTTTACCATTTTTGATCCAAAAAATTTTTCTCAGTTTTGGTGTAAAACTTATTTGGTAGACTCTACCGGTAAAAATACATCCACAACTTTGTTGTCAAGATCTATATATTTCACATCAGAGCTTAAGCCCAGCCTTAACTGCACGCTGGAAGTATATTCCCTGAGATCTATCCTGTCTGTCCTCAACTCGTCTACCTGATCCAGAGCTTCTTTAGGGCCGAATATGGTCATCTTTTCAGGCTCCACTTTAACATCATCAAAAATAACCTTATATCCTCTGGGAGACTTACCGTAAAACACGGGTTTTATGGGAACCTCTTTAAGCGAAAAGTTGAACCGTGATAACATTTTTTCGGGCGACTCTCTTCGGTGAAGGTATGGATCGCTATTCATCAGGTCGAATACATAGAACCACGTCGCGACAGCGAATACCAGCGTCACCACCTTAGCCCAGAAATTATTGGTTATAATTTTTTTCATTACACGTTTTTTCCCGATCCACGCATGGAAACAAGCCTTTTTAATGTTGCCGGAAGAGATCTTTTCCTTTCCTTTGGCATGTAGGCCTTTTCTATCATGCCCGCCAGGTTCTTGGGATCAATATCGGTAGTTATCCTGCCGCCCGCCGCCACCGATATCCCACCTGTCTCTTCGCTAACGACAACCACAACCGCATCCGTCTCCTCGGAAAGCCCCATTGCCGCGCGATGCCTTGTTCCCATGGACTTCGGCACATCCGGATTTTGAGTAAGAGGGAAAAGACACGCGGCGGCCTCTATCCTCTGATGAGATATTATTATCCCTCCGTCGTGGAGTGGCGTCGTTACCGAAAAAATGGTGTTGATAAGCTCGCTGGTAACCCTCGCGTCAATGGTGACACCGCTTTCCACGTATCTTCTCAGGCCGGTCTCTCTTTCTATCGCCACAAGCCCGCCTATTCTTCTTTTAGACATAATAGCGCAGGATTTAGATATCTCGCTCATCGTCTCTTTTTCTTCGGGAAAAACCCCGAATCTTCCTATTCGGGCCAGTCCCCTTCTGATCTCGGGCTGAAAAATAATAAGAAAGGCCACCACCGATATGGCCAGAAGTCTGGTAAGCATCCAGTTTATTATTACGAGGTTGAACCCTCTGGTAAGCAGCACGATAAACGAAATGATGATTATACCCTTAAGTACCTGCTCGGCGGCCGTACCCTTGAAAAGAAGGTACACCATATAGTACATCCCCCACAAAAGCAGGATCTCAAGAACCACTTCCCATCCGAGAAAAAACCCCATCATTCCGTTTCCTTTATCGCGTCGGCGACAAGCAGAACATCCCTCGCCTCGGCAACATCGTGTACACGCACTATGTTCGCCCCGCCAAGCACGGCCGCACACAAAGTCGCCGATGTTCCAAAAACCCTTTCTTCCACGCCCTTTCCCGTTATTTCTCCGATGAAACTCTTACGCGATGTTCCTATCATTATAGGTCTCGACAAAGCCTTAAAGCAAGAAAGTTTTTTCAATATCTCAAGGTTATGCCGCTTTCTTTTTCCGAAACCGATGCCGGGATCTATTATCACCATTCCCGGATCGATTCCTGCTTCTTCAGCAGTTCTTACGGAACTTGCCAGATAGTCCTTTATTTCCTCAATAATATTGTCGTATAGAGGGGCTTTTTGCATATTCTCGGGAGTTCCTTTCATATGCATAAGGCACACGGCTCCTTTCCCGCAAGCTACTACGCCTGCCATCCTCTCGTCTCCGCGAAGAGCCGTTATGTCGTTTATTATCTCCGCTCCTTCGTCCAGCGCTCTCTTGGCCACTTCGCTTTTAGCGGTGTCGACAGAAATAACGGCCTTACATCTTTTCTTGATCTTACGGACTGCCGGAATAACCCTGTCCATTTCCTCATTTTCGCTGACAGGCGCGGCGCCTGGCCTTGACGATTCTCCTCCGATGTCAATTATGTCGGCGCCCTCTGCCTCCATCTCAAGAGCCCTTTCCAGGGCTCTTTCCGGATCGAGATACCTGGCCCCGTCGCTGAAAGAATCCGGGGTAATGTTCAGTATACCCATTATGCACGAGCGTACGGAAAGAGGCAGTACATTCTCCCTAAGCCGCATGTCCTTTACGCGTTCTCTCATGTCAAGCCCGTTCATCCACGGAAAAACCCAGTATCTGGGCGGCTTCCTCTTCGTATAAAGTCTCTTTTTCTATAAGCTTTTCGGCCAGGATATCTAACTTGTCCTTGTTAGCGGAAAGTTTTGATACAGCGTCGTTGTAGCAGCCATCGACTATGGATTTGACTTCTTCGTCTATTACCCGGGCCGTTTCCTCGCTGTAATTTCTCTCCTCGGCTATATCCCTTCCGAGAAATATCTGGTCGTGCCTTTTTCCGAAAGTAAGATGTCCCAGCCTGTCACTCATGCCGTACTGCGTAACCATATCCCGCGCGAGCATGGTGGCTCTTTTTATATCGTCCCGGGCGCCGTTGGAAACGTCTTTAAAAGTGATCTCCTCACTTGCCCTTCCTCCCAAAAGCCCGGTTATTATGCCAAGAAACTTGCTTTTCATGTAAAAATCCTGATCTTTTTTGGGAAGCTGTATGGTGTATCCCCCGGCCATACCCCTGGAAACTATCGTTACTTTGTGGAGAGGATCGGCTCCGTCAACGAGATAAGAAAGAAGGGCATGGCCTGCCTCATGATAGGCCGCTATCTTTTTATCCTCATCACTTTTCTTTTTGGATTTTCTTTCCGGGCCCGCAATAACCCTCTCCATGGCCTCCTGCAATTCTTCTTTTCCAACGGCGCGCTTGTTCCTTCTCGCGCCCAGAAGCGCCGCTTCGTTTATAAGATTGGCAAGATCCGCCCCGGAAAATCCGGTGGTTTGTTTCGCTATTTTCTCAAGGTCAATGTCCTTGTCCATTTTAACCTCTTTGGAATGGACCTTAAGTATCGCTTCCCTGCCATGTATGTCGGGAAGGCCCACCACCACCTGTCTGTCAAATCTGCCCGGACGCAAAAGCGCGGGATCAAGAACATCGGGCCTGTTAGTGGCCGCCACCAGTATTACCCCTGTGCCGGTGTCGAAACCGTCCATCTCCGAAAGAAGAGCATTCAGTGTCTGCTCTCTTTCATCATGTCCGCCTCCTATCCCGGAAAATCTTTGCCTGCCTACGGCATCTATCTCGTCTATGAATATAATGCATCCTTTCTGGCTGAGCTTAACGGATTTTTTAGCCTGATCGAAAAGATCTCTAACTCTTGACGCGCCGACACCTACGAACATCTCCACAAAATCCGAACCCGATAGACTGAAAAAGGGAACTCCGGCCTCACCCGCTACCGCCTTGGCCAAAAGGGTTTTGCCCGTACCCGGAGGACCCATCAGAAGAACCCCCTTCGGCATTTTTCCGCCGAGTTTCTGGAACCTTTTGGGATCTTTCAGGAACTCTATTACTTCTTTGAGCTCTTCCTTGGCCTCTTCTATCCCCGCTACCTGGTCGAATGTTACTTTCACGCGGTCTTTCCCGGCAAGTTTCGCCCTGGACTTTCCGAAAGAAAGCATTTTCCCTCCTCCCGCGGAGGCGCCGCGGTAAATAAAAAACCACAGAAAGAGCATGAAAAGTATCATCGGCCCCAGAGAATAGAAAAGATTCGACAAAAATGTCTGAGGAGGCTTGATATCAAAATCGGGGATGTTCTCCCTCATTAGATCGAGAAGCGCATTGTCCTTCTCGGGCACAACGACCGAAAATGTCATACCGTTATTGAGCTTACCCGCCACTCTGTCCTGGACTTTTACCGCGGAAACGATCAGGCCTGAACGATCGTTTGTCTTCACAGCATCGTAAAATTCCTTATACGTCATTGCCCGGGAAGTCTGGTCGAAAGACGAAAACACCCATTGAAAGATCGAAAGTACCGCGACTATTATGAAGATCCACGTAAAAAGGTTCTTGTCTGGTCCCTGTGGTTTTTTGCCTGAAGGCGGAGGCATGCCCTTTTTCCCCTGGTCCATCCTTCGTTTATCACTATCCATAAACTCTCCCTTTATTGCTCTGTAAAGATATGAACATTCCTTAATTGTGAACGGTATTGTAGCACACGCCCCGCCCATGGTCAACTTGCGCGAAACGTGCATAGTATCAAGAAAGTTGCTGGCTTTTATCTGTCTGAGCGATACCATCCTGAGGTTAGGAGCTTCATAGGGGGGATACATACGGTATGTTTTGGACAGGGCCTCGGG
>JBAYES010000070.1:0-8667 GCA_041667545.1 Candidatus Omnitrophota bacterium
CGGCATGAACATGCTCGGCTATCATTTCAATATCGATCCGGTCATAACCGGGATATTGTCAATGAGTACAAGTGTTCTTACCGGCGCCGCGTAAGACCCGGATATAACTTTCAAACAAGCGATAGAAGAGATAATCCCGAACGTAACAGGAGAACTGGCCTACTACGGAGTAACCCTGGCAGGCCAAGCCATGGGAATAGACCCGAGGATTTCCTACTTAGCAGGGATTGCGATCAGGTCATCTTTACGCGCTGGATTCAGCGATGGACAAGACCCAGGGAAGATTTTACAGCAATCATTGCTTCAGGGAGTTACTCAGGTAGGCTTGAATTATTTAACAGAAGAAATGGATGTAGATCCCTTGCTCGCAAACATAGGTTATGCCGCAGTTGGCTCGTTATTAGATGCTACATTCTCACCAACTACTCCGGGGGATGACAGAAATATAATGGAAAAAGTATTTGATACTTTCACAGGCAATGCTTTAACAATGCTCGGGTACAATCCAAAACCACAAATGTATGATCAAAAGTACTGGGATCTAGATACAACTACTGGAACAAGTGTATTTAATGAATCTAGATATAATGCGGCATTAACTCAATTTCATTGGCAGGAATCGGCTTATGCTGGTCAAATACAAGACTTCACAAATATTGTAAGAAATCAAGGCATAGAAGCCGCATTAAATACTTATGCGATCGGGCTATTCAATAGTACAGCTGTTTCGACAATAGCTAATGTTGCGGGTATAGCTATCGATAATATAGGTACATATTTCAAGACAGAAATTGAAAAGTTTAAACTCAATCCTTCATCTACCCAGAATGTTACTGTTGAGGATATAGATGAAAACACTAAGAAATATTCAGTAATGGTTCGGGATGAAGAAACGGGCGAGATGGTCTTAAAAGCAGAATTTAAAGAGGCTTTCGACGAAACCATGGGTGAGTATTTCTATTTTGAAGGATACGAAGATAATAATGGATTCAGGGCCGAAGGAGATTGGGGGATAGATGCGAATGGAAAGGGAGGACTTAGATCAGGGGCTTTATATGAGGTATTTGGTAATACAGAGCTTTTCTATGAGATTTTAGAAAATGCTGACGGTGCGAGTTCTCCGTATAAAGTGACACTTGTTGACTTAGAAACCAATGAATATACAGAGATAAATTTATCTAACCAAGCTACTTTTGCCGATGAACTTAATTTAGATTTCGATTCCTTGTATGAGAACTATTATATGGATGAATACGGAAACAACGACAACTTTAACTTTCTGTATGATAAGCACTACAAAATCGAATACGGCCTGATAAACAACGAAAATAAACAGCCCGAGTTTACTTACTACTATCTGGACGGTGCGCCGATTGCATCGGTGGAGGTAACAGATTATGAAAAGTTCAATTTGGGATTTACTAATGACGTAGTGGATAATGGATTAGAGATTACAAGGCTTTATGATAAGAGCGGAAACTTAACGTATATTTCCTATAAGTTCTATGAAGATGTACAGGTTGTTGATCAGGTCTATGTGAATCCATTTTTAGGTGAAGGGGAAGTCATAGAAATAGGCACACAGGGGGATAATTCATTAATATATCAGAATGGTCGGGTTTATCTAGTGCCAAGAGACTTAAGAGATGAATTCAATATCGTGGTGCCCAACAATATCAGTCTTATTGGCAGGAAAGCATATCTTAATGAATTTGATGGTAAGATATTAGAGATGTGTGAGAACGATCCAGAAATGATGGAAGATTTGATTGCAGTAGATAGGAAATTTAATAAAGATAGAGCGGATGAAGGGGTGGCAGAAAGTTTGCTTTCAAAAGAGTTAACTTTCTGGGAGCAGAGTGTAGATAATCAGGAGGCAGAAGACGTGCCGATACAAAGAAGCAACAAACAAAGATCATTTTTGTATTTTCAAGACGGAAATACTGAAAATACGGAACATTATTTAAAGACAGGTTTCGGTACATCAGACAGTGAATATTTTAATATTAAGGCAAAGGAAAATGGCTTAAGTTGGAGTGCGGGTAATTCGACGTTAAGTGAAGTAGAAGGATCGTTTTCCGTCCTATCGTCATCTGGCGGTGGATCGGAGACAAACAAGGTGGAGTTTGATAGAGGCATTAGATTTTCTAGCTCTTATTCCATAGGGGAAGGACTTAAGACGAGAAAAATTCATACAACGTATACATACATCGATATAAGCGAAGAAGGTTCAGACAAAAACACCTTTATGGTCATGGCCAATTACAAAATTGACGGTGAATCTATCGGATATGAATCAGTTGAAAAGATTACTGTCAAGAAGCTGGATTTTGAAACAGAACAAGAGGGTGTTTTTAATCAAAACTTTAATATGTTCCAAAATGGAAACTATTCGGCAATTGAAGCAATTGATAGTATCGTGCATTTTTCCAACTCGTTCCCAAAAACTGACAACTCATGGTATAATTCTATTATCGAACAAAGTTTTGAAGATAGTTTAGAGGCTCTCGGCGGTTTAAATAGCTAAGGATGAGATATGTGTAAAAATTTTAAAACTCTAATTACAGTCTTGTTATTGCTTATTGTTGTTAGTGGCTGTTCTAATTCAGGGGCAGAAGTCTCGGGTAAGATATATTTTACGTCCACTAATTTTAAAAAGGCGAAAGATATTAAGAATAATGCTAACATGGGAATATGCTCTTACGAGAAAGGAAAAGTAAAGAAATTATTTCATTTAAAGCGAGATCCTCATGTTTCAGAAGCTGGTGGAAAAATAGCATATCGAGATGTTGGAAGTAAGAAAACATTCAAAATATTAGATCTCAAAACAAAAAATGAAACACAGTATCATACAGCTCATTTAGTTAGCAAATTATGTTTGCTTGATAAAACCCCTAATGTTCTTATATATGTTGGGTGGGATATTGTTAATGACCCGGTTAAAGGCAAATACATACAAAGGGATATTTATTTTTATGATTTAGAAAGTGGAAAAGAAACAAACATCACTAAGTATTTTGATGATAACACAATTTATAATATTTCAACAACACGGAATGAAGAAATGTTATTATTTTGCATTATCAGAAAAATAAATAATCAGGAGAAATCATCCATCGTATTGATGAACCTAAAGGATAATTCAACTAAAACATTGCCCTTTAGCTCAACAAATGCAACATTATCTCCAGATGGTAAAAAAGTGTACATATGGGGTGTTCATGAAAATGTAAAAGGCAATCGATTTTACATATATGATCTCGAAACTGAAACATATCAGGAATTTCCTAAGGAAGGAGAATATCTTTGGGAAGACGAATATACTTTTTCACCTGATGGGACGAAGGTTGTGTATATACGATGGGAAGATAACGGGAAAAAATCTCTCTGGGTTATGGATGCTGACCGTTCGAATCAAAAGAAGCTATTCGAGTGGGGGTATATGATTCGAGACTTGTCATGGGTAGAATAGCTTTGCGCATTAAATGTTTTTTGTGTACGTCTTCAAACCAAATGAGAGTATTTAATCCGGTTTTTTAGTTACGACTTTAGCCTCCGTTTTAATCATTTTACCGTTAAATTGGCACCTTTCAAGCAAAGTTTTCTTTTTCAGCATTTCACGGTCTTTAAGTATGGACTCCCTGCGGCCGTAATAGACATCGTCCGGTGTTACATTGCCTATTCCTTCATGATACCGCCTGGAGTTGTAAAATTCGATAAACGATCCTATAGCCTCTCTCAGTTTTTCCGGACTGTCCCATACATGTAAGAGTATAACCTCTTTAGCGCTTTTATGGTATCTTTCGATCTTGCCGTTAGTCTGCGGATGAAAAGGCGCCGTTAGTATGTGCCCAAGACCCTTGGCTTCAAGGTAATCGCCAAAATCTTTAGATATCAGCGCCGGGCCATTATCCGTTACAAGCCTTACCTTGTTGATACCTGGCTCTGTTATCGCCGTAAACTCGCATGCCTTCCCGACGACATCGCTAAAGTCATCTGCCGTCATAGATGTTTTCAAGTCCCACGATAAGATCTTTCTCGAATAATCATCAAGTACGCTTACAAGATAAAACCATCCCCACCGGTCGACCTTCAGATAAGTGGCATCTGTTTGCCACTGCTGGTTTATACCGGTAGTTTTTATCTTGTATTCGTTTGATGCCGGGAATGTCTTACATGTGTGATCAATTTTAACAAAATTAACGTTGGAACCACCATATTTATCTCACATACTATCAGGGCTTGACATTTGACATTTTCCTATCTCTCTCTTTTTCTCTTTTCGAAGTTTGTTAGCAATTAAAAAATTTTATTTTTATCTGTAAAGTTTGGTTAAATGTTATTTTGAGCATATAGTTAGTATTTCAAATAGTTGGTTGACAAAGGACATTCTACTGTGTAAAATCTAATTAAAGTAAATAAATAGAAAGTAAGAATTTTGGGGGAGTTTGCCGATCGAACCGGAGGTATGACGATGAAGTATAGAACAGTTATCGAACTTATTTGCAATGCCAGCGATAAGGATGAAGCAAGTAATATCGTGGGCGATTATTTAAAAGGTGATCTTGATTTTGGCGTTGATATGAAATGCCATACTGAATCTTTGGCTTCCCACCGGGTAATTAAGTACGCGGTTTCAAGCGTTGTACTTTTAGTCATTTTGGCGACTTTTTCATTCAGAATGACACCGGTTTCACAGGAAAGCGATGCCGGTTCGCAAGGCGGATATCGCATAGCCTTTCAGGATACACACACGGTTATGCCGGAACTGAAAACAAAACACAGAGAAGACTTTAAGCAGGAGTGGCAGGAGAGGAAAGACGACGCCATACTTGAGTATCTCAAGAAATAGCTTCTATAAAAGATCCACAAGGATCCAACAGGGGAAGCGTACTTAATTGTACGGTTCCCCTGTTTTTCACGGTGATACGTTTGGGGTGTTTCTCCCAGGGACGTTCGCCCGGCTCCAGCGGCCGGGCTCACTCCACGTTGAGCTGTTTTGCCCCTCGCTATTTCTCTTATGCTGCTAAAGGTTCGCTCGGGGACCAATCCAAAACAAGCTCACCGAGGCCCTTTCCGAAACACCCCAAACGTATCGTTAAAAGTCAGTGAGCAAATGTACATTTTTAAGTATTTTTTTATTTGTAGAGCCGGCATGATCGGTGATATACTTTTTCGGGGTATAAAAATTTTGGAGGCGAAATGAGAAAGAAAGAGATGGTCTTTAAGGGTAAGCTTATAAATGTTTACAGGGGAATGAAGACATTACCGGATAAAAGGCAGGCTTATATGGAAGAGGTTTCTCATCCGGGAGCGGCTTTAATGGTGCCGATAAAGGATGGTAAGATGGTTTTTATAAGACAGTACAGGGCGGTTGTGGGAGAATATGTGTGGGAGTTGCCGGCTGGAATATTTTCTTCGGGAGAAAAGCCAATTGATTGCGCCCGGCGGGAGCTTGAAGAGGAAACGGGCTATTCTTCGGGACGCGTGGTCAAGTTGGGGGTCATATACACCTCTCCGGGTTTTTGCGACGAGAAGGTGCATATTTTTAAGACGCTTTGCGGGAAAAAGGGACGAGTGAAAAGGGACGAAAATGAAATTATGACCGTCAGACTGTTCACATTTTCCGCCATTAAGCGTATGATTAAAACGGGCAAGATAACAGATTCCAAGACCATTTCCGCTCTCACTCTCGCCGGGGTCCTGCATACTTGGTCTATATGAGTTCTTTCCCGTATAGAATAGGGACTATTTAATCCTACCAGGGCCACTCCGCCCGGGATGGATCCTCCCTGTACGGATCACATAGTCCCGATTCATAGCATCATTTTGAATAAATTAAGGATTTTAGTCGATTTACGGGAGATCATAGCCGTTAAAGGATACTGTCTTTTCTCGCGGCTTTAATGATTTTTCCCTGACGGACTTTTCTTCCGGATACCCCATTGCGACGAGGAGTTTTACTTTTTTCCCCCGGGGAATGGATAGTATTTTTTTTAAGCGCCTTTCATTGAACCATCCTAATATACAGGCGCCTATCCCGAGGTCTTCCGCTTGGAGAACTATGTGCGCGCAAGCTATACCGGCGTCAACTAAACTGAAATCCGTGCCCATAAGCTTTCCCCCGGCCCAGGCGGGAGTTTTTACCTTTTCTGAAACTATCGCGATAAAAGCTGTTGCATCCGACGCGAAAGAGTTCATTTTATATATGCCTGAAACGACATGTTTGGATATTTTTGAGGACAGGGTTTTGTCATCCACTATTACGAATTTCCATGGCTGTGAATGACAGGCGGAAGGGGATCGCCTTGCCGAATCAGCGCAGATCTCAAGGTGTTCACGCGGTACGGGCAGATCTTTTTTGTAACGTCTTGTGCTTCTCCTTGATGCTGCGAGTTTTATGAAATCCATGTTAACTCCTTAGCTTTCCGCAAGTATCATCGCAATTTCTGGTGATTTTTTATTATAGCGGTTATAATATACCACGTGAAGAGTATTTTTGTCATTATACTGGTTTTTCTTTTTATGTCAGGCAGTAGCGGTGTCTTTGCGGGGAGCTTTGATGTTGATGAGCCCGCGGATCCGGGATTTCAAAATAGCTCTATATCTTTCCATCAGACTGGTCCGGCAAGATCTTTTCATTCGGGGAAAAGACTTGTTTTCAGGATAGCCTGGAACGGTATACCGGTGGGATACGTAACCGCGGAAAGCGGAGATGTCTTTGTTTACAGGAACAGAGAGGTGTACACATTAAAACTTGTTACAGAGTCAAACAAGTTTCTTTCGACCATATACAGGGTGGAAGATACGTTCATTTCTTATGTAGCTACGGATACAATGAGCAGTATGAGGTACGAGGCTGACAGAAAAGAAGGAAGATACAGAAAACATGTTATAGTGGAATATGATTTTGAAAATATGGAAGCGGTGTACACAAGCGTTACGGACGGATCGATAAAAAGAAGTCCTATATACGAAGACCCGCATGATCTTGTCAGCGCGATATGCTACTTTATGACACTCCCCGTTAGAAGCGGGGACAGCCTGGACATTGTGCTTAATCTTAATGAGAAAAATTACATTGTCAATGTGAATGCAGGAGAAATGAAGAAAATAAAAGTCCCTGCTTTGGGAGTAAGGGACGGTCTTAGAGTGACTCCCGTAGCAAAACTTGACGGCGTAGAAGTGGCTAAAGGAAAAGCATGGGCTTATGTTTCGGCCGATGAGGACGGGTATCCGCTTTATGGTGCGGTGAGAATACCGTTCGGGACCGTTACCGCTACATTGGTGAGGGTGGAAAGTCTATAGTTCAAGGTTCATGGTTTGGGGAAATCACCTGAGGTTTTGAGGCAGGTCAGAAAAATCAGGAAAGGAGGGTAAAATGAAAAAGATAGCTGTAGTGTATTATTCAAAAAGTGGGAACACGAAAGCTATGGCTGAGATCATAGCTATGGGCGCGGGAGAGGACAGAGAGATTAAGGTGGATGTCGTGGATATCTCAGATTTCCCAGCGGATAGATCGTTGTTGTATGACGGCATTATAGTTGGGTCTCCCACATACTATGGATCGATGGCCTGGCAGATAAAGAAATTTTTTGATGACTCGGTGAAGTTTCATGGTAAACTATCCGGTAAAGTGGGAGCGGCTTTTACTTCAGCGGCAAATATAGGAGGAGGCAACGAAACCACAATAACGGGTATAACGAACGCTATGCTTATACATGGGATGATGATTTTTGGAAGGCATAAGGGCGACCATTATGGAGTGGTTTCCATAGGCGCTCCCGACGACAGGGTTAAAGAGCAGTGCATAGACCTGGGCCGCCGAGCTGCCGATATGGTGAAAAAACTTGTTTAGCCGGATGGTCCGGCGGAAATAAATGCAAAACCTCAACGAAAGGAAAAGTCTTGAAAAAAACATTTGTTCTTGATACGAACGTTATTCTTCATAATCCTCAGTCTCTGGTCTCGTTTTCCGACAATACCGTACTTCTGCCGATAGAAGTCTTAGAGGAATTGGACAGGTTCAAGAGGGATCATGATGAAATGGGACGTAACGCCAGGGTAGCCATTCGTATGCTTGACGGTATGCGTAGAAATGGCGAACCCGGAGAAGGTTTTTCTCTTGATAACGGCGGAACATTGAAAATAACCACCGGGATGGACTATGACAAGGTAAAGGGGCTTGGCCTTTCGAAGAATATCGCCGATAACAGGATACTTATAACGGCCTATATCATGCAGAAGAACGGCGAACATGTGATATTTGTTTCTAAAGACATAAACGCCCGGATAAAGGCCGATGCTTTGGGAATAAAATGTGTGGATTTTGAAAAACAGAAAGTAGATATTGACAGACTTTATCAGGGATGGCGTACTGTAGAGGTAGAAAAGGAACAGTTGGATATTTTTTATAATAAAAAGGAGTTTCCCGCTGGCGAAATGGAATTTTTCCCGAATGAATTCGCGCTTCTTACTGATAAGAATAATCCCAAACATACGGCTATCGGCAGATTTAAAGACGATTTCAGTATTTTAATGCCTCTCATTTTCAATAAAACGGCGGTTATGTCCATAAGACCCAGGAATAAAGAACAGGCCATGGCTATTGAACTCCTTTTGAACAACGACATACATCTTGTGACACTTGTCGGGCAGGCGGGTACG
>JBAYES010000071.1:0-8084 GCA_041667545.1 Candidatus Omnitrophota bacterium
AAGGTCCTCACTAACCCTTTTTCGGAACTCATGTATCCTTTTTCCCAGGTCTTTTCCTCCGGAAACAAGAGACACTCGCACTATTCTCCTGTCTTCTTTATCACGTTCCCTTTTCACTAAACGATGTTCTATCATCCTATCCACTATAGCCGTCGCGGCGCTCATTGTAAAATTGAGTTCTTTAGCCAGTTCTCCCATAGTGCAGTCCCCTCTTTCCGAAAGAACATCAACAACCATTATATGCGAAATAGCAATATTTCCACTTGCTATGATATTTTCCTGGCGCATCGCTATCGCCCTCAAAAACCCCGGCGTAAGCTTAGCAATTTCCTCGTAAAAACCCTTCTCGCCAGACACTCGCATTTTCCCCCGAAAGTTTCAGTTTGTAAATATTTAACTTATTGAACTATTCAACAGATCGATTATACACCCTTCCCCCGCCCCCCGTCAAAGAAAAAGTCTATGGACGGTTCTCAATCTGATCCTACACCTGTCCCAGATCTAAACCCACACCTGTCCCCAACTCAACCCCACACCCGTCCCTTGCTCAAAGCTACATCTGTCCCCGTTTCAATCCTACACCTGTCCCTGCAGTAGTGTCGCGTCGAATTAACTTACAGCAGGAAGGGCATGTGCTGCGCGCTTCGCTGCTTCGCCTGTTATTTCCATCATCGCGGTGTGTGCGGCGGAAAGGCAGAACATTTTTATCCTATTCGGCGTCGAATCCGCTCCAGTACTCCCGCCCACATACCATTCCTGCTGTTTTACGGGTCCCTACTAAAAAAAGAACGGGCGACTTTATTCTCATGTTTTTTACTAAAATAAAGTAACCTGTCCCCTTTTTCGACTCTATCCCTTTTTTTGATCATTCTGAGGGAGCGGAACGCAGCCGAAAATCCCATCCCGCATCATCCCAGAGAACAGAAGTCTCATAGAATCCAGGAACTTTTCAAAATTTTACATTCATCCCCGTATAAAAATTTCTCCCGGAAGCAGGATAATAATTTTCTACTGTTCCAGCCGTATTTAAGACCGAGTATTCCGAATACTTCTCGTCAAACATATTGTTACACGCAAAAAACAATGTTAACCCACCGCATTTTAATGTGGCTTTAAGATTATTCACAAAATATCCTTTATTCTTGGGTAATATGTTTTTCTGATCACTTATAGAAAATTGAGAGCCAATTGCCTCAATACTGTAATTTAAGAACACGCTGACTGATTTTTCCTCAAACATTCTCAAATTGACCCCAAGAGTCATCTTATTTTCCGGAACCATAGGCACCCTGTTACCCTTAAAATCATCTTTAGAAAACTTGGCGTCAAGCCATGTATACGTTACGTATCCCTCCAACCAATCGAAAGGAACAGAACTTACAGATGTTTCTATGCCTTTTCTGTTAACTTGTGGATAGTTGGAGTTTCTAAGAGAATAAGGATCGTAAAATATTTCGTCCTTAGTTTTCATCCAGTAAAAATTGATCGATGGCATAAAATATTTCCAGTTCTTATCCTCTATTCCCAATTCCCAAGTATCTGAAATTTGCGGACTAAGCCCGATATTCAAGCCACTCCAAGAAGAATAAAACTCGTCCGTAGCGGGAAATCGGAAACTCCTTGAAAATCTCCCATACACAGCGCCCCTGGAAAGATACTTGTATTCTATCCCAACGTTAAAAACCGTTTTTTCAGGTTCTTTGCTTTCATAACTTCCCGCTGAGGACTGATCGAAGATATACCAGGCCCACTCCTGCCTTAACCCCATATTACCTATTATTCTCTCCCATAAATCTATTCTCTGATTCCAAAACATCCCCAAACTATCTTTTCTGATCTTCAATTCGGTGTAAGACGCCCAGGCGGGAGTGTGGCTCATTATCCGATTCTGCACACTGAACCAATCGTATCCCCATGTTTGCCGGGATCTAAGAAAATCCCATTCGTTACTAACCACAAACTTCTGGGACAACCCGTAACTATGTATGTGAGACACATCCCTTTGCTCGGCCCACCCAAAAAAGTCGAACCACCAATTCGCGTTGGTTCTGCGTTTTCTTCCCCAGAATTTTGTGTAAAAAGCGCATTCCTTTTCAAAAAACCAATCATTATCAAAAAATAATCCATTGTCTATTTGAAAATATGCGGTCTCTGTTTTCGCTCCGTCGTTAGGAGTCTTAGCCCCTCTCCTGCCAACCTGATCTATCTCATTTCTTGTAAGCGCTCCGGGCATACCGTACCAGTCACGGTGCCATCCTCCGGAAACTTCTAACGTGAAATTATCCGAAGGATAGCAAGATATCGCTCCCTGCAGATCGTCAGACAGGAGCCCGCCATTGACCCTGTATCCGTCTGTTGTAACATGTTTATAAAGACCGTTGTAAGCCATTTTGTCTGTCCCGCCGTACATTCCGGCATTGAAACTGCGATACTTATATTCCCCGAATTCTGCCCCGCCAAAAGTATGAAACCCCTTTTTTCCTCTTCTCGATATGATATTTATGACTCCAGCGGACGCATTGTCACCGTATATGACTGATCCTCCTCCCCGGATTATCTCTATGCATTCCACATTTTCGATCGGGATTTGAGCCCAGTCAGTACCGGAGAGATCTATTTCATTCAACCTCCTTCCATCAAGCAAAACAAGCGTGTTCTGGTGGGCAGATTCTCCGAAACCTCTCATGTCAACGGCAACCGCTTTGCCGCTTCCCGTGTAATCTCTCACATAAATACCGGGCTCTCTTCGCAGAAGTTCGTAGACATACCTGGCATTCGAAGCGTCTATATCTTTACGTGTTATAACGCTGGCAAAACCCGGAAAATCCACGAGTAATTCTTTTGTCGGGGTTGTCGTTATCATTACCGTATCGACTTTTTCCGAAACGTCATCTTCCTCATATTTCGCATTTAAATCCACCATCCCTATCACCGGGGCCAGGATCATTTCTACGGGGCGGGTGACTATGTCTGTTGGGTTGAATTTCTCTTTGCCTGCTTTTGGCGGGGTATCTTCCTCGGCCGTGGCCGGGGGGTGGAAAGTGAATATCAGTAGAAGTAAAGCAAACAATGTCTTGCGCATGGTTCCTCCTTTTTCTGGGGTATTCGGGCTTTTACCGCTGCGCGACAGCTGCGAAATTTCATCGCATTCCCCCCTTTGAACGCCATACCCTCTATCACCTCTTCGGTAAACGCGCTATGGCATATTTTTTATAGCAAAAATACAACTTATATGACCTCCCGCGAAGATCCCATGCCTCTACCTGTTTCAGAAAAACTGTCAAAAACACTATCCTCATCCCGGATCGCAGCACTGATGATACAAGGGTCCGGCATTCCCTGCGAGAGCCGCTCGATTTTCCCGGCGAGAAAATCTTCGCTCGACGGACGACCTCTCCGGAAATACCGAACCCTTGTATCGTTAAAACTTCCTAAACAATTGCAGGATGATAAAATAATCAAACCACTACGATACAAAACATCCGGCTTATTTTACGGGGAAAAGAACTCCTCTGTATCTCGACTCGCCGATGAGTTTTCCGGCCATCTCATATGATCCGAACAGGATCGCCGAGAACACCAGATTCCCGGCCAGGGTATTTCTCAAGAATGGTAAAGCCATGGTATAGCAATTCACCAATCCCGCAATATTCCGGGGATACCAAACAAGCCATACACCGAAATTCGAAACAACAAAAAATAATAAAGACGCCCCTATTGTCATCAGAAATATAGAAAGCGGTGTTTTTCTCTCTTTCAGCGCCCTCCCCATAAACCCGATAATAATGAACGCGCCCCAGGTAAAAAGAACAACATCGTGCATGCCGATAATAAGATCCGTAACGGCCATTATTATCAAAGGCACCCAGGGAGCTATTTTCTTATTCAGGTATACTCCTGAAAAAAGAGCTATTGCCGCTATCGGAGCCAGATTGCTTTCCAAAGGTAAAAACCGAGATAAAAACCCGATCAATATCAACAAATAAGCCAACATATACTCCCCCTTTTGTTTTTCAAGAGACCTGGAATCAACTTTCACAAAACACATACTACTTTCTTTTCCTAAAAATATATCCTATCTGATAACGGATAACAAGATAAAAAAACCTGACAGTATCCCTTAGCGGATTTATTCCTGACCTTTCTTCTCCATATATGGTCTGAACCGGCGCGGAACTTATCTTGAAACCGTTCCTCGCCCCTTGTATAAGTATTTCGGAATCAATATCGTATCTCGATGAATCAAGTTTAAGGCCTTTTACCGCTTCTGTCCTGATAAGCCTGTACCCGCACTGTGTGTCGGAAATGGTTTGTCGGCACATCCCGGAAACAACAAAAGAAGTGAACCTATTCGTCAGGTAGCGTAAAAGCGGCATATTTTCCGTATTAAGCATTCTGTTACCGGTGACCATATCGGTCTTGCCATCCCGCGCCGCTTCCAAAAGGACCGGGATATCTTCCGGATGATGCTGCCCGTCCCCGTCCATTAGTATTATCCATTCAAATTTAGTTTTTTCTGAAACGTGATCTATTCCCTTCCTTAAAGAGTATCCTTTCCCCATGTTCTTTTTATGCCGTATTACCATTGCCCCGCCGTCAAGTGCCATGCGTTCGGTATCATCGGATGATCCATCGTCCACAACAAGCACCGACATTCCCATTTCGACAATTTTCCGAACAATAAGCCCTATTGTTCTGGCCTCATTGTAAGAAGGTATTACTGCTATGGTATTGTCTATTTTGGGTCCCATATTCTCCTGAATGCGTACCATTGGTCCGGGTACAACAAAACATATTTTTCGAACAATTTCACATATTCCCCCATAAGACCCTTAACATCACGGTCACGATCTTCTGTGGGACTTGGATATATAGGTTTTTCAAACACCAGTCTGAACCTGTCGTTCTTCTCTCTCGTCAAGGCCGTGAAAACTATCGGTGCTCCCGTCCTTAAAGACATGACAGCCGCGCCTCTGGGCAACAAAGTCTTCCTTTTAAAAAAATCTACCTCCACCCCTGTTGATGTATAGTCTTTGTCGGCCGCTATGGCTATCATCTGGTTTTTCCCAAGCGCTCTGAAACAACTTTTGACATTCGCACCCGGAGGAATGCTTTTGACACCGTTTATGGCCCTTTGTGTATTGAAAAAATCGTCAATGCGCGCGTTAGAATGCTCAAGAGCTATAACACAAAGGTCATACCCCAATGCTCCCACAAGCGCCGCTCCAAGCTCCCAATTCCCAAGATGCAAAGCTACCAGTATGGCCCCTTTCCCTTCAGCCAGACAAGAATCCAGATTTTCACGCCCCGTAATATCAATATTCTCCGAGATATATTCTTCCGAAAACCTCGGGAACCTGAAAAAATCAACAAGATACTTCGCAAAATTCTGAAATATTTTAAGCGCGGTTCTCCTTATTTGCTTCTCGGGAACTTCCGGCCCCAAAACCGCTCTTAAGTTGTCAAAAAGCTCCTCTTTATCCGAAGCGAACAAGAAAAAATGGATCCGGGACACTACCCCAGCGACAGAATATGATGCCGCGAGAGGCACCATCCTTGAAAGGAAAAAACCCGTCATGTAAAAGTAGTAGAACATTTCGACACCTCAAAAGCCAGTAATGCCGCATCCATAGCGCTTTCCGGACGGGCTGTTCTAAATGCCAGATCTCTCATCGTTCTCAATTTTTCCCGGTCGTCAAAAAGCTCGTTCAGTTCTTTGTGCAAAACAGCCAGATCCTTAACCTCCATCGCCACACCCTTTCCCACAAGATAATCAGCGTTCATACGTTCATGCCCTGGGATGGGATCTACTATTACAAGCGGCAAACCTTTAACCATTGCCTCGGTAGTTGTCATACCACCCGCCTTGGTCACTACAACATCCGACGCGTCCATAAAAGCATCAACATTCTCTACGTAAGAAAAAACCCGGATAGGGCTGTTTGGGGATCTGTGCGCATATCTTTCAAGCCTATGGAAAAGCTTTTTATTGGATCCGACAACTACGATAAGCTGGTATTCATGAACAGTGTCCGATGACAGGGAAAGAACCGCATCCTCTATTGCCCCCAGACCTTGACTGCCTCCCATTATGAGAACTGTAGGCTTTTTCGGATCCAGCCCGAGAGAATCGAGTATTTTTTCCCTATCCTGCCTTACAGCGAATACAGGGTCTACGGGAATCCCGTATATCCTGATCTTCTCTCCCGAAACCCCCTTTGCTTGAAGGCGTGAGGCGGTTTCCGAAGATGGAACTACATAATAGTCTACCTCGTCATGGAGCCAGTATGAATGAGGGGCATGATCCGTAAGCACCCCTACAAGAGGAATGTCGCACGAAAGAGCTTTTTTGTAATCCGATACCATCCCGCAGGGAAAGGCCTGAGTACAATATATTATCTCCGGGGAATACTCCCTGATGAGTTTCCCTATCTTCGCCATATTAAACCTGTGCAGAGTGTCCCTGGTCTTTTTTGTCTTTTTAAGAACATCCGGATCGTCGTAAATGCGGCCCCATATTTCCGGTCTTTTTTTTATGACTTCCAGATAGGCTCTGTTTATCACACTGCCCAGGATCGGATTTGTGTAGTTCAAAGCGTTTATCTTGGTGACCCGTACTTCCGCCGGCATTTTATAAAATCCTGCCTCTATTGCCTGCGCGGCTCTGTAGTGACCTGAAAATTTCGAGATATAGAGGATAAGAACGTTTTTTTTCATGTTCGGTCTTTTATTTTGCCGGACTCACTGATCTCTGCCAGGAATTCTCCCGTTACAACACTTTCACCTTTTTTCTTAAGGATCTTTACAAGAACACCGTCACACGGAGAGGATAGGTCAAAAGTGGCCTTATCGGAAGATACTTCTACCAGATCCTGCCCTTTTTTTACCGTCGAGTTCAATCCCTTGTACCACTCGGTTATCACAACCTCTTGCCGGGAAGAAACTTCCGGTAATTTAAACAGCATTTTTAACGCTCCTTTCCACAACTTCGGAAAACCGCCGCGCGAAGACTTTTTTCGCGTTTTTCATGTCAAGATCCGCGCCGTTAATAATACTCGCTGAAGTTACCTTTATCTCCGCCTCTCCGCATGGATCTATCATCTCAAAAGGTAAAACATCGTTATTTATATTTATCGCCGCGCCGTGGCATGTTATCCACTTCCGCAATTTTATACCGATAAAAGCTATCTTTTTCCCCCCAGCCCAAACCCCTCTTTTCCCAGGGGCTCTAAGGGACCTTACTCCCAAGTCGTCAAGGCCTTGGACAGCGGCCTCTTCAAGAACATCTATAAATCCCGACACATCCCTGAACGGCGGTTCCAGACGTATAACAGGATATACAATGAGCTGTCCGGGGGAATGGTAAGTTATGCCCCCCCCGCGAGGAGAGGCAACTATTTGTATACCCCTCTCTTCAAAAAACCTTTCATTTCTAATATTTACCCGCGAAGCCGATCTCCCCAAGGTTACTACCGGCGGGTGTTCGAGCATAAGGATAGTATCCTCAATACGACCGGATGCCCTTTCCTCCAAAAGATCCTCCTGTACCCTTATAGCCTCTTCATAGGACACCAACCCCAGATCAATTACCTCGATTCCCATGTTCCCAATACGCCAGCAATGTCCCGTCATGCTATACCGCCAAACCCGCCATGAGACTTGAAGTATTCAATAACCCCGCCCGAATCCAGAAACTTCTTCATCACCTTAGGAATGGGTTTTATCTCTATATTAACCCCTTTTGAGATATTCTTCAGCATATCATTTTCAAGATCAAGTTCCAATTCGTCCATGTCGTCTATATAGTTTGTCTCACATTCCACAAGGCATAGTCCTACGTTAAAGGCATTCCGGTAAAATATCCTCGCGTAGCTTCTGGCAACAACCGCTGATATTCCGCTCGCCTTAAGAGCTACCGGGGCCTGCTCTCTTGATGACCCGCATCCAAAATTATTCCCGGCAACCAAAAAATCTCCCGGTTTCAATCTTTTATGAAAATCCTCTTCCAAATCCTCGAAAATGTGTTTAGCCAGCTCCTTGTGATCCTGTATCTTGAACTTATAACGTCCCGAGATAACATAATC
>JBAYES010000072.1:0-8041 GCA_041667545.1 Candidatus Omnitrophota bacterium
CCGGGAAAGGCAGGTTCTTGCGGAAAAATTGGCCAGGTATGGAGGATGGCTCCGGGAAGCGGAACAGATCTATAAGAAAGCCGTTTTGGATGCTGAAGCCGAAACTATTGTCAGGGACGAAGCGGAGAAGAGAGCCGCGGAAAGGGATGAACCGGTTGTTTATCCTGAGATCACGAATAAACAGGTTACGGACGCTGATATTGAAAAGATCGATAATATAAGAGGCCTTCTCATAGGTGAAATGTCGGCGCTCGAGAAGAAGGCATACGAAATTATCACGGAGGAGAGAAAACTTGGCCCCGGGGAAGCCAGGAAGCTTGACGGCAGAAGACGCGGCTATATCAAAAGTTTTATGGAGAAACTGCGTATAAGATCCGCGGGATGGCGGCGGGATGATGCCGGGAAATGGCACACAGACGCCGTCGATATCGGGGAGACCTCTGTGATAGACCTTACCGGGATGGTCAGACGCGGCACCAACGAGGCGAACCATGAGCATGTTATGCGGCTTGTGGGTATCGTGGATGCCGTAATGGCGAATGATACAGACCTTCCCGAAGACTACAAGGATATGGCCCGCAAGATCCTCGTAGTGCAGGCGCTGGACGGCAAGTCCTTCGGGACACCGGAGATGTATGAACGTCCGGAAGAAAACCCGCTTAAAGCGCTGAACGATAACGGTGTGACGATCGACCGATCCTCAAAGTTGGCTCTTTTTGCCAGGCCGAAGCCGCTGAGGGTCACAGGAGAGATGTTGGAAAGTATAGAAAAAAGCACGTTCACGGATGAGGAGAAACTGAACCTCAAAAAGATGTACATATACTGCGTGATGGCCGATTCCATAGAGATATCGAACAATTATTTCAAGCAGGTACATCCGAAAGGAAGAGGAAAAACTCCAGAAGAACTGGAAACCCCGCAAGAAGCCGTACTTGGCCCGGACAACAGATTTTCCGTGGTTAATCAATTTCGGGAGGCATGGGGAACGGATATTAAGGAGCTTATTCCAACTGCCGTGACAGAAGCGCTGGAAAGATCCGACATGTCCGCCAGAACTGAAATAATAGCAAATGCCGCGGACGAGGGGAGCGAAGCTCTTGAGATTGAAGAGCAAGACCCGGCGCATATTAAGATCTTAAAGCTTGCCGCCCGATCTGCGGCGGCCGCGCCTTTTATGGGCGTAAATTTTGTGTTTGGGGTGGAGACCGGAGAAGATCAACAGTATATGGACAGATTATTGGTTGAAAAGCGTTTCAACGTTCCATCTGTGCGGGTGGTTGTTCTGCCGATATCTGGCACGGAAGAGGAGAAATTGGAGATACTGGAGGAAAACCGGAGGCTCTATAACGCGCCGTGGTCCGCAAAATTGAAACTTGAAGAACTTGAAGAAAAAGATATCCCGCTTGTCCGGGCGATAACAATGCTCATAAGAGAGATGGAACAAGGATCGACAGCGAGGTTTATGAAAGAGAACGGCGATAAGATCAGGTCTTTCACGGAGAGATTGGGAGAGCTTGACAAACAGGATATGGATAACATGCGGAAGATACAAAGCGAAGTCCGCGGTTTTCTTGCCGGGCTGTCATTGCCTCTTATGATCCCGGAAATAAACGGCTTAAGCGTGTATAATCTGCGTATGGCGGATGTAGTGAAAAATAACCGGATAACTGAAATGTCGAGCGAAAAAGCGTTAAATTTCGCGCGTGACGAAAAATCCCGGGGCATAATGATGCTAAGAGCGGATTCGCTGGGAGAACTCAAAATGCTGGCCGAAACGCACAGAAGCACCGTCAAGAATAAGGGCGTAAAAATACATGTCCGGTTGGTGCTCGGCGATACCGACAGAGAAAAGCTGGGCAAGGATATAGGCGAGACATTGAGGGATATGGGGATAGACGATCTGATCAAGGAAAATGATGTGGCCCTGTTGTCGGAACGTGAAAACAATGATCTTACTATAAGCCGGATATTTGATACATATGCCGCTATTCACGGGTATAGCGCCGGAGAAGTAATAATAGCCGACAAGATTGAAAGACAAACCGAAAAACAGAAAGAAGATGATCTTGTCTTCCTGCAATACACCGGTATGGCTACGCCTATCGTGTACGGTATAGCTTTCGAGCTTCTGTCTCGCCGAGGGTCATTTGAGGAAGGATGGGAAAAAGGACTTGAAAAGTTCGGACTGACTTTCAAGAACGGAGTATTCATTTTAGATCCTCCGCAGAAATTCGACATGCACGAACTTAAACAGGAGATAGAACGATACCACGCCATACTAATAGCGGCATAATACAACAAACAATGACAGCCATTAGGGACAGGCTACTTAATTGTAGTATCACCTCAGTTCTCCGCAGAAATGTAGTGTCTCCCGTCCGTCGTTGCGAACCCGCCGAAGGCGGGTGAAGCCCTTCGTATCGTGATAAATGCTATGGCTCAGGATTTCGGCAGACTTTGCATAGGGCCGAAGCCCTTCGTTTCGTGGGAACATACGAGGCTCAGGATTTCGGCAGACTTTGCATAGAGCCGAAGCCCTTCGTTTCGTGGGAACATACGAGGCTCAGGATTTCGGCAGACTTTGCATAGGGCCGAAGCAATCTCTCTTCGACGTCTTTGCGAACCCGCCGAAGGCGGGTGAAGCAATCTTTTTCCGAGATATTTTCATATTATGAGATCACTTCGTCGCCCTGTACCGTACGGTACAGGGCTCCTCGTGACGACGGTGTAGGAATTTACTGCGGACGACTGAAATGTTACTGCGTAACATACTTCGGCCTGCCCCCATACTGCCCTCCTATCATTGACTTTTTGACATTATATGGTATAATTCAGTCATTATAATGACTGAATTAATAAAAATTGAGGAGTTAAAATGTATATTCCACAAAGACAATTGGAAAATCTGAATAGGATCATTCGGGCGGGAAAAGTCATCGTCGTTTACGGCCCACGGCGATGCGGGAAGACCACGCTTATCAAAAAAATGATAGAAGATCTGAAAGAAGATCATATCTTTGCCGATGGGGAGGATATAGGTGTTCAAGATTATCTCAGCAGTCAGTCAACTGAAAAACTAAAAAGGTTCATGGGAGGTAAAAAAGTACTTGTTATTGACGAAGCCCAAAAAATTAAGAACATAGCGCTTAATCTTAAACTCATGGTGGACAATATCGAGGGTATAAAGATCATCGCCACGGGGTCATCGTCTTTCGATCTTGCCCGGGAGATGGGGGAACCGCTTGTTGGCCGCAAATACACTCTGAAAATGTATCCCATTGCTCAGATAGAGCTCGTCAAAATTGAAAGAGCGGATCAGATCGATTCTTCGCTGGAATCCCGTTTGATATACGGATCTTACCCTGAGATCGTTCTTATGGAGGATGACACCGCCCGGAGTTTATATCTTAAGGAGCTTATAAGTTCAGCGCTTTACAGGGATATACTCGAAATAGACGGAGTTCGTCATTCAGACAAACTTGTCAGAATACTGCAGCTTCTCGCGTTCCAGATCGGCAAGGAAGTTTCTTGTTCAGAGATAGGCCTGCAGGTAGGCATGAGTAAAAACACGGTAGACAGGTATTTGGATCTATTGGAGAAATGTTTTGTTATCTTCAGGCTTAGGGGTTTCAGCCGTAACCTGAGAAAAGAGATATCCAAAAATCCGAGGTACTATTTTTACGACAACGGGGTAAGGAACGCCCTGGTAAGCAATTTTAATCCTCTTGCCCTGCGTGATGACATTGGTATGCTATGGGAAAACTATGTAATAATTGAGAGAATAAAAAAACAGGAATATACGGGCATCTTGTCGAATAACTATTTTTGGCGGACGTACGACAGAAAAGAGATAGACCTCATAGAGGAAAGGGAAGGCAAGTTATTCGGCTATGAAATAAAATGGTCTGCCAGAAAACAGAAAAAACCCATAGAATGGACAGGTGAGTACAAAAACTCAGAGTATTTGGTAATAAACAGAGAAAATTATCTGGATTTCATAGCATAGTAAAACAGATAACGACTACTTAACATTCACATCTCCGGTGAACCATCTCCAGGGGACAGGCTACTTAATTTTCACAGCTGTTCCCAAGGCATAATTAAGTTGACTGCCCCCGTATTCCTGATTTCTACAACGCTATCACGAGGAGCCTGTCCCTATGCACAGAGCGACGAAAAATCACATAATTTGTAACACCTCAGTTATCCGCAGTAGAATCCTACGCCGTCGTCACGAGGAGCCCCCGAAGGGGCGACATTTCAGTCATCTGCAGTAAATTCCTACGCCGTCGTCACGAGGAGCCCCCGAAGGGTTGACATTTCAGTCATCTGCAGTAAATTCCTACGCCGTCGTCACGAGGAGCCCCCGAAGGGGGCGACATTTCAGTCATCTGCAGTAGAATCCTACGCCGTCGTCACGAGGAGCCCCCGAAGGGGGCGACGAAGTGATCTCATAATATGAAAATATTTCGGAGAGGGATTGCTTCGGCCTATGCCAAGTCTGCCGAAATCCTGAGCCATAGCATTTATCACGATACGAAGGGCTTCACCCGCCTTCGGCGGGTTCGCAAAGACGGGCGGGGGGACTCTATATTTCCGCGGAGAACTGAAATGTTACCATAATTTTAATTTGATTTAGTATACACTATAGTGTATACTAAATATGGAGGTAGCCCATATGACAAGAACAATAACTTTAAAGGAATTAAGGCCGAATTTGCCCGGAGTTATTAGGGATATTGATGAGAAGATGGATCGGTTCGTAATAACAAAGCGAGGTAAACCCGCGGCGCTTATGATATCTGTGGAAGATTACGAAAGTATAATGGAAACTCTCGTCATACTTTCTAATCCCGGTATGTCTAAGAAAATAAAACAGGCGGAAAGGGAAGTGCGAAAAGGAAAAGTAAAGACCCTGTCGGAACTGGAAAAGGAGATGGGGGGTGTATAAGATAGTTTTCTCAAAAACCGCGGAAAATGATTTCATAGAACTTTCACGAAACAATCCGGCTGTTTTACGCAGAGTAAGGACGGCTCTCGAAAGTATTGCTAAAGATCCCCGCTCCGGAAAACCGCTCAGGCTGACGCTAAAAGGAAAATGGTCGTATAGGGTAGGGTCATATCGTATAATCTACGCCATTGAGCGCGGCAAACTTATTGTATATCTCCTTACCATTGGCCACCGTAGCGAAGTCTACGGGTAACCATGGGGACAAGCTACTTAATGTTCACAGCTGTTCCCAAGGCATAATTAAGTTGCTTATCCCTTAACCTACAAAATTATAGTTTAATTTTACTAAATATGTAGTTAAACTATAATTTTTCTTGACAATTTTGTGCTAATCGTGTACATTTGTTATAAAGCTGAACTATGATATTTAGCCATGTTTAAAAATATAAAAGAGATAGAAGCCATATTTAGAGCGTTGTCAGAGCAGCTTAATGCCGAAGGCGTAAGGATGTTAGAAATATTGGTTTGCGGCGGGGCGGCTCTTAACA
Source organism: Candidatus Omnitrophota bacterium (assembly GCA_041667545.1). GTDB lineage: Bacteria > Omnitrophota > Gorgyraeia > Tantalellales > Tantalellaceae > SLID01. The sequence continues at coordinate 5,500 of JBAYES010000072.1, forward strand.
TATTGGGGTATGTAAAACGAACGACCAAAGACGTTGACGTTGTGGCGTTTGTTGACAGAAACAAAGACGGCTTGGTTGTTCTGACCAAAGCAAGCCCTCTGGGGCCTTCTCTTATCGCGGCAGCCGGCAGGGTGAGAAAAGATTTTAATTTGCCGGAACATTGGCTTAATGCCGGTCCTGCAGATATTATGGATTTCGGGTTACCCGATGGTTTGATGGACAGGGTAGAAAGCCGTACCTACGGCGAAAATTTTATTGTTCATTTTCTCGGCCGGTACGACCAGATCCATTTTAAACTTTATGCGGCGGTGGATCAGTCCGGCGGAAAGCATTATGATGACCTTATGGCCTTGGAACCTACAGATGGGGAACTGGAAAAAGCCGCTCGCTGGAGCATGCTTCATGACCCGTCTCAAGGATATGGGATAGTACTCAGGGATTTTCTCGAGAACACAGGGCACAAAAATGTCGCAAAGAAACTTTAAAAAATTTTATCTTGATAATATTCTGGATCTCCTATGGCGGCAGTGGTCTGCTTTAGGGGCGCTGGGCGGCATGCCCGCCGAAGATACGTGGATTATCGACCCGGAGGCCCTTCTGGTCTTTTCTCTTGAAATGGCCCGATATGAGCCGCGGCTTTTTGAGGAGATCTTAGGCTGGCTTGTAGTTAATAACAAATGGATTGACATCCAACGCCTTCGCGGAATAATAAAAACGAAAGATGAAAAAACAAAGCGTTTAACAAGCGCCGTTTCATATTTTTTATCGCATGAGGCAAAAAGTTACCGCCGTAAGTGGCAGGCCCTTGCTTTATTAAACCGACCGATCCCGGCCCTCGAGAAGGAAACGCTTTTTAAAACAAAAGAAGGCGTATCTTATCCCGAGCCAAAGCCAAGATCGGATATATTTGATGATTACGGATTTATAAGAGGGCAAGTTTCATTACGCAACACAGCTGGATCGGTTCTCGCGACCGGCAAGAGCAACAGCCGCTTTCTGTTAAGGTCTCTTTTTGGCATCGGTTCGCGCTCGGAAAGCCTTCTTTATCTTTTAACTCATGAGGCAGGGCATCCCGCCTCTGTGGCCCGCGCCATTGGTATTTCTGTAAGGGGAACCCAGGATGCTCTAATTGAGCTGTCAGGTTCAGGCCTGGTCATGACAAGAGCAAGCGGCAAAAGGAAAATAGAATATTGGCTCGACAAAAAAAGATGGTGGGAGTTTATCTCGGGCGCGGCTTTTGATGAAAAGAGCATCCCGCTTTGGCTTGATTGGGTTGCCTTATTTTCAGCGCTGATGTCTGTCTGGCATGCGCTGCTTGATACCGAAAAAGCAGATTCTGATTATATGAGGAGCTCAAAACTTCGGGAGGTAATGGAGTCCGCCGGTGTGGGATTTGCAAAAAGCGGCCTTAATTTACCGCCCATCCCGGGCAGGCACGTAAGGCCGGAAAGGTATGAAGAAGATTTCCAGCATTTCATAACGGAAGTTTTAGGAAAACTGCATCGCCCGCAAAAAAGCCCGGCCCCGCTAAAATAACGCTGCCCCACTGGAGATCATAGGAACAGGCTCCATGGGGGACACCCATATTTTTATCCAAGATCACCGTTGACAATTGAGTGACAATTGTGTACACTTTAATTAAGAGAGAGATATGTTTAAGATAGGTAAATGGAGGAGAATATGAAGTTTATAACGATAAGAGACTTAAGGTCGAGATCGGCTGAGATACAGAAGATTCTTCCCGGAGAAAGGGAGATGGTGCTTACATCCAATGGAAGACCTGTAGCGATAATGACCGCTGTAAACGAATCTACTCTTGAGCCGGAACTTAGAGCAATTAGAGCGGCCAGAGCCATAATGGCTGTTAACGCCGTACAGGCAAAGTCTCTGAGAAGCGGTAAGCCGGCGATCAAAATAGACGAAATAAACAAAGAAGTTTCCGCGGTAAGATCCGCGCGTAAAAAACAATGAAAGTGGTACTTGATACTAATGTGTTGGTTTCGGGGCTTTTATCTCCGGGCGGAGCTCCCGGAGAAATAGTGCGTATGATCGTTTCCGGAAACATAGAGATTATTTATGATGCCAGGATCATCTGCGAATACGAAGAAGTTCTGAAAAGACCCAAATTCAAGATCGAAAAGGCATATGTTGACGATATTGTATCGTTCATAGAACACTTTGGCCGCGCCGCGGCGGGAGTTCCGTTAAAGAGCAGGCTTCCCGATATCGATGACGAGGTGTTTCTGGAAACGGCGGTATCCGCTAAAGCGGATTTTCTGATAACAGGTAACATAGGACATTTTCCGGCCGCCTCTCGGCAAGGCGTTATGGTTGTAACGCCGAGCGAGTTTGTGGGAGTGTTCAGAGGGAGAAAACAAAAATAGGCAGATTTCTGTAATTTTGCGCAAAAATATTAGTAACATTTCAGTTCTCCGCAGAAATGTAGCGTCCCCACGCCCGTCTTTGCGAACCCGCCGAAGGCGGGTGAAGCATCTATGAAAAAGCTCCTCTTGTCAACTGGTAATCGTTCTTTCTGGTTTTA
>JBAYES010000073.1:0-7646 GCA_041667545.1 Candidatus Omnitrophota bacterium
CGCCACGACCGAAGCAATCTCTTGAAATGTTCGATTTTATTGTGGATTGCTTCGTCACTCACTTCGTTCGTTCCTCGCAACGACGGGCGGTGGAACGCGGAGTTACTGCGGAAGACTGAAATGCTATCTAATTTGATATATATGTAAGATTGACAAAAGTGAGAATATATGATATCGTAACATTTAACTTTTATTTATTTAACGAAATTACGATATTATGTACAGAAAATTTCTTACAAAAATAATATCCATCATAATACTGGCGGTTTTTCTTTCAGAAACCGTATTGTGGTCTGCCCCTCACCCTCATAAACCCGCGGCTTACAGTAACATATCCCACAATCTTCAAGTGTGGTCAAATTTCTCTGACCCTTCCAATGCCGCCAACCTTTTCATAGTCGGGAAAATAGTGGAACTTACCAGGCTTCAGCCGCAAAACGATCTCAGTAGCTTGGTAGGATTGCTTCCGGTCATTCCACAAAATTCAAATATGAGGATAGTTTTAGATTTCAGGACGGACCGCGCCGGCATTTACGGTAAATATTATGATAAGGAAGGGGCTCTTATTATCCCGTTCGTTGTGTATTCAAAAGACGATATAGAGCATCGAATACCTTTGAGTTCTTATGAGGTCAAGGTGAGCGCCGACGGCGGCGATATTTCCATACGTGATCCGGCAAAACGGGAACGCACGGAAACCTCCGAAAGACCGCCTATGTTGAGAGATGAAGCCCTGAAACGGTTAAGCCGTCATGAACCGCATCTCTCTATGGACGATGATTACGGTAAAGCCCTGCGCGGAATAGCATGCCCTGATTTTATCACGGAAGAAACCATAAAAATACGCGAGGATATAGCCGTATCAGGCGAGAAGATAACCGCTTACTTCAGGCAAAATTTGTCGAATGACGATATTGAAACAGCCATAGTCGTGCAGACCGGCAGTGTCCTGAAAGGCTATGCCCGGCAATGGTCCGATACGGATTATCCCGTGGTGCTTATATTCAACTCCGGAGGGGTTTTCCCTGAAGGTGAAAAAAACAGGATCTTAGAGGAAGCGAGAGGCATATATGAAGGCAAGATAATGTTCGCAGAAGAGATACGTACGGACGGGATGTACACCATACCTTTTTATCCTGTCATGTATTCTTCGTCCGGTGATGCTTTAGAGGAATTCAGGAGGGACATAATAAACAGGATATTATCAAAGGGTCCCGGCGAGTCGGAAAAGAGCTGGGACGCTGTGCGTAATTATTGCCAGGCTTACACCGATTTTGATTTTTTGAAAGATATGAATGATCAAGTCTCCGCCATCCGCAGAAAACCCAGGCTCCTGAAGGCTTTGAAAGACCGCAGAGTGGATGCGGCAGACTACGGAGAGCTCATAAGGTTTATAAGTTCCAGAAGGGAAGTTACGCGCCTGCCGGATCTGAACACGATGGCCGAGATATACGATGCCGGACTGAACCCGCCTCGCGCCTCGCTCTATCAGGATCCGGTTATCGATCCCCGGGCGATCCGGGCTTTGGTCGGGGAGGAACGTATAGATCCCTCGGCGTTGTATTCGAGCGGGTATCTCGGGGACAAGATAATCGTACATAGAAAGAACGTTTTGGGCAGGGAGGAAGGCCAGGTCGTGTTATCTGTCAGGGAGATGTCCGAATTGACCGAGGACGAAGCCATGGATATAGCGGATTCTCTTGAGAGGTGGCTTAAGGGAGAAGTTCCCGAAGACGCGCATATACAAGACATAGAGGATCTCAAAGAACGTTTGCGAAAAGGGCTTTACGGAGAGGATACTGAACCGGGAGACTGGTCGGCGCCGAGGATATATTTTGCTCTTAGCGGCAGAGAGGTTAATGGAAGGAGCGGCAACGAGGTCGAAGCTCTGTTTGAGATAAAAGAACGTTCGGATAATGCCTGGGGAACCTGGCTTCAGACAGCGCCCGCGAACAGGAAAGGCCAGGACATCCGTTTTACGGGAGCGTCGCGGCAGCTTTTGATATACGCGGTCAATCATGAGATAACGGCGCGAGGTATGGACGGCATTGCATTTGATCTCGCGGCGGAGCAACTGGAAAAAGACGGCATTCCCCTGTACACCTTCATACATAGTTTGGATATGCTGGAGAAAATAAAAACAAGGGCGTTAAGGACCCATGAGATATTGTGCAATGCCGCGCGTTCGGGGGATAAGGGCGCTATGGACATCCTTATGAAGACGGGCGTTAAGTTCCCGGATGACCTGATCCTCCATGCGGGTGAATGGCAGGAAAAGACGGACAGCCTATGGGGCCGCCCGGGCAGGCCTTTTACCCGGAAAGACGCTGCGGATCTCGGTATGGCCATGGAAGAAAGCGTCCCTTTGAAGAAGACGGCTACGGATGACGGGATCATAAGGATCAACGCTATGAGAGCGGCATTATACGGCGCTTCAGGAAAGATGGAAAGACACTGGACGAATTACAGAGAACTGGATGGGAAAAAAGCGCTTGTGGCAGATCAGGGGCATATGGTCATTGTAAGATCCGATCGGTCTGATGTGGATTCGGTTATATCATCCGGACATGAGTGCTGTACGGCTTGTTCCATAAAGGGTGTTGATGTTTTTGGTAATGAATGGTTCGGGCATCTTCATATATCAGCATCACCCTCCGAGTATATCGGAGGGGGGAACGATCTACCAGTAAAACAGGCCGCGCGAGCTTTGGAATATCTTTCGGAAAAAAGGTTCAAAAGAATAAGGCTTCAATTCGACGTTCCGGCGGATTATGTGGACGCTCCGGAAATATACTTTTCAGCAGAGGCCTTGGGGCGGTATTGTCCGGGTCTTGAGATAGAGATACTGCCGCATATAACAAGGAAAGAGTTCGATAGCCCGGGAGGGGGCGGATCTGATGTGATGGTGAGAAGGTCTGTTATATTTTATCGGCATTATGGTACGGTTTCGGATTTTTCGGTGAAGTCATGGGAGATAATGGAGGGTGAGCTCCTTGATACCTCGTATGCCATGGCTACTCTCCCGTCGGGCCGTTCTGTAGAAGGCTCGAAAGGAATAAGCGGGGAGGCCCATGCGCCCGCCTTGACCCCGGGGGCATTAGTAAATGATATTGCCGGCAGAATAGGGCTTCCGGAGGAACTTGCGCGCACACTGCAGGAAACGTTCAAGGCCTACATGTTCTCCGGCAGAAAACTTGTAATCGCCCTTGATAAGGAACTTTATGGAAGCAGGGTCGAACCTGCAAGTCTGGAGCGGGCTATAGAAAGATGGAAACAGGATATGCTGAAGCTCCAGGATGATCCGGCGCGGCGGGAAATGATGAGAAGACGGCTCGAAAATATCATTATCTTATCTTTTAAGACCCCGGAAGATCTGATGCTCGGTCTCTCAAAAGCCGGGATACGGCCTGAGGAAGAGAGGGACGCTCATATATTCGCATTTTCCAGAGCCTCCGCCGAAACATTTAATAATGCCTCTCTCGATAGGTTCGGCATAAAACCCGTTACCATAAACGAAATGTCCCGGTTTTCCGAATGGCATTATTATCCGATAGCCGAGATAATATCCCTTGCGTTGGCCAAGGAGCTTCTCGGTTTTGATCTGCGGGATTTTCTCTCAGAACTTAAAAAAAGCGGTGTAATGCTTGATGCTCTCGGGATAAGTGATGTGCAGGGGGGAGATCATGGCAGGGTTCTTATCTTCTCTATACTGCCTGTTGTCGAGAGGTATTCGCTTAACGACCACGATGACAGGTTTGCGTTGTTGCTTCGTTTCCTGCAAAGCGCCTGATCAAGGCGGGGATCAACGTTCGAGATCTGTGCCTGAGGCCCTCGAAGGGGCGGCGAATGCCGCTGGGAGATATCCTGAATTTATGGCCGCCCCGTCGTCTTGACTTCACCTTGTTTATCATTATACTCTTTTTCACCGGACAATTTATGATAAACCGGATGAGATAGTGTAAAAAACAGATCCTGAACAAAGAGGAGAGCGTATTTCCTCGAATGGTAAAGGGGTTTCTCATCATCTACGGAAATAACCCGGTAAAAAGGGAGATATGTGTAGTTTTTCACCGCTGACAAGTTTCATTCTGCTTGGGATCTTGTTTGTTGTCGCCTTCGTAGCTATGCGTTCTGTGGCGGAGATCACAGCCAGATCGCGAGACAGTGAAAACCTCCTGCAGGAAAGGATTAAGTCGGTCCGGGAAGAAAACATTACTGACAGCGGAACACTGTTTTCGGACATAAACCATGAGATATGTACTCCGCTGGGAATAATCAGGGGACAATGCGAGATGTTCTTGCTGAATATTCGCGACGGAATATACCGGGATAAAGACCCCAAGGAACTTCTTGGAAAGTCCATGGAAATTATGGAAATGGTGATACGCGAAACGGACAGAGCCTCAGCCATAACAAAGAAACTTTGTTTACGCGATAAGCCCGTTTCTGGGATATCCCGGGAAAACGAAGACAGCTATCCGCGTACATGATACAAGTTGGTAAAAAAGCTTAAACGTGTTCCAAGGAGGGAAATAGAATGATAAAGCTGCTTGTCGTGGACGATGAAGTAGATATTTGCGATTTTGTTAAGAACTTTTTTAAAGAAAGGAACTTTGATGTTAGTGTGGCTCATAACGGAAGAAGTGCTATTGAGTCAATAAAGGCCCAGGATCCGGAGATAGTTCTTATGGACGTTAAAATGCCTGTTATGGGGGGGCTTGACGCGCTCAGGGAGATATGTACTATGGGTAATAAGTGCAAAGTGCTGGTCGTGACGGGCATGGAAGACTTGGAAACGGTTGATGAGGCGAAAAAATACGGGGCGGTGGGTTATATAACAAAACCGCTTCTTCTTGAACAGCTTGAGAGAACTGTACTTACCCTGGCAGAGCAGATCAAGACGAAAACGGTCTAAACACATTTTTCGTTTTGCAAGGCATGTGATGTTCATTTTGTTTCGGCGATGAAAGAGGATTTAATGGAACGTCAGTTCCTGTACTGCATATATGTTACCGTTTTCACCTTGATATTACTTTTCATTTTTCCCTCTGTGTCTCATGCCCAGGGAATGTCTTCAGACAGTGAAAGCACAAAATTCCCTTTTGAGGTTACCTCGGAAATTCATTCGGACGACATGGTCACGCAATCGGTAGGCGTAGAAAAATCAACTACCCCCGAAGCTCGGGAAAAAAACGCCACTGAGTTCGGAAAAAGCTATATAGCTCCGAGGTATAAGACCTTTCAGGAGGCAGAGCTGACAGCGGAAGAAAGAGGGATGGGGGTTTTATACATAGTGGAGACTGGTATGAGCGATTACTACGAGAGCGAACAGGAAGCTGTGGCAGACAGGTTTGACCGCGCTTTAGGAACGCCTTACAGGATAAGGACAAAGATACAAAAAAAAGCGGCCAGTAGAGGATACAAATGAAAAAGATCTTTGTTATTCTTATTTGCCTGAGCTTCACCGGATGCTCTACATACTATAACCCGGCTACTCAGAAAAAAGAGACGGCATGGTTCTCTGTAGAACAGGAAAGTTCCATTGCTTTGGATACTCTGAACAGCAAGCTTAAAGATAAGGTCATCGTTAAAGATGAGCGAGCGGTAAAGGTAGCTTCCAGACTATCCTCATCCATAAATTCTCCCCGTATTCCGCGGAAGACCTTAATTGTTTACGAAGACAAGGATGTTCAGGCCTTCACTCCGGGTGGGGGGTATGTAGTTGTTTCCACTGGCCTTCTTGCCCGGGCTACCGATGATGAACTTGCGGCCGTTATAGCTCATGAAATAGGGCATGACGAAGCAAGGCATGTAATGAAAATGGTGGAGTCCGGCATGGGAACACAAACCCTTCTTTCCCTGGCATATCTTCTGGATACAAGATCCTCTGATAAAAAAGACCAGTCCTGGCAGTATTTTTCACAGGCTGCCAATGTTATTTACACGCTGGCATCCAGAGGATTTTCAAGGCGGGATGAATACGAGGCGGACAGACTTTCAATAAAGTACATGTATCAAGCGGGATACGATCCAAACGCGATCATTACCTTTTTTGAGAAACTTGAAAGGCTTGGAGGGGACAAGAACTGGGTCTACTTCCTTCGCAGTCACCCTTATTTAAGCGAAAGGATATCGGCGGCGCGGGAAGAAATAAAAAAATACGAATACGGTGAAAATGATATGGATCTTTCTTTTGAAATTCCGGATGCTTAAGGAACAAAAACTGACCATTGTCCGAGGAGGGGTGGGGAGGCATGTGATTTGCTTGGACAGTTCTTATCCGGGGCGGGCTATGGGTTTTAGTTCTACAAAAAAATATAGGCGGTAGGAAAATGGATTCTGTTTCGATAACCATAATATTTATCGTGCTATCCGCGTTCGCGGGAGTGTTCCTTGCCGGAAGATTAAGGGACGGATGTCTCCTGGATTGGTCGGGAGATATCGTTCATGTAGTTTTCAACGACGGAAAAGTGGTTTGGGGAGTTCTTTCTCTTGAGGCTACGGGGTTCGAACTTGTTTATGAAAAAGATCATTTTGACGAAAAGGATGCGCATATTGAAAGGAGTTTTATAGTTTACAAGGGAGAATATTCTGGTATAAGGCATATCGTAAGGTACGCCGGGGATCTCAATGGGAAAAAATCGAAAGAAAGGCATAAGTTCCTTAACAAGGGCAAACATCGTAAAAGAATTAGCAGGTTGAAAAGGAACATAAGGAATTTTTTCGCTACGGTACGGGACTCGTTAATGGAAGTTATAAACCTCTTTATGGGAAAGGCGAAAGCGCAGTCTCCGGCCAAAAATGTTCTCGCCGCGCAGGACAGGTACATCTCACGCATAAAGGATACCGCTTTTTCGGCGCTTCCGAATTCCTTTGAGCCGCTTTTGGAAAGGCACCTGGGGAAATACGTAATACTGGAGTTCTTGGAGGAAAGTAAAGTTGTTGAATGCCGCGGGATGTTAAAGGATTATACCCGCGATTTTATCGAAATATTGGATATGGATTATCCAATAGGGCAATCGGAAAAAAGTAAAAAAGCAGATATCATCTTCCCAAGATCAGCTTCAGTTATCCGTCATCTTGGCAAATAGGCACGTTTCATGGGCTCAAACTACACGATTAGGCGAGATGCCGCATGCGATGGGGCATCCGTCCCATGCGATGGGGGCAGACGCCGGAGATGCGACAAGCAAAGTTGTATGGCATAGAGAGAATTTATTTTTGAATAGAACGCTATAAAGAAGGCTACTAAAAAAATGGAGCGAGCGATGGGAATCGAACCCACGTAGGAAGCTTGGAAGGCTTCTGCACTACCATTGTGCTACGCTCGCTTTGAATTGAAATGATATACTCTTTTGGAAATATTGTCAACCGATTTGGCACGCGCTGTCAAGCGCCCCATAGTGTCAAAAAAAATAATAGTAATTGTTCTTAGAAGTAATCCCCAAGAAACTGCACAATTTGAGCGACATTTCTCAACGAAAAGTAAAAAGATTGCAGCACCGAGGATACAAGGGTCTGGCATTCCCTGCGAGGGACGCTCGATCTTCCCGGCGAGAAGATCTTCGCTCGACGGACGACCTCGCTCCCCCTATGGCCCGTGCCATAGGGGACCATGCCCGCTCGGTCGTCCAACGCCCTCTCCG
>JBAYES010000074.1:0-7472 GCA_041667545.1 Candidatus Omnitrophota bacterium
AGCGATAAAATGAAAAGACCTACCCACAAAGTCGGGTTACAATGTACGAAAAACTCTGGAGGTGGTCAAAATGGAAAAGTACGATCATTACGTCGCAGTAGATTGGTCAAAGAACAATATGGCTATAGCCCGAATGACAAAGCATTCGGAAGATTGCAGGGTTGTTGACGTGCCGACAGATCTTGACGATCTGAAGGCTTATCTTGACAAGTTAAGAGGTTCTGTCGTTCTGACATTAGAAGAATCTACGCCTGCGCAATGGCTATATACGGAATTAAGCGGATCGGTGTCAAAAGTATTGGTTTGTGATCCTCGGCGCAACAGACTTTTGAACGAAGGCCCTAAAACTGACAAAATAGATGCTCGAAAACTTGTAAATCTTCTTAGAGCCGGATTATTAAGAGAAGTCTATCACTCGGGGGAAGAGTTCATCAAATTGAGGAAGTTGGTCCGAGGATATACCGCCATAACCAAGAACGGAGTTAGACTTAAAAACCAGAGAGCTGCGCTATTGTTATCTGCCGGCAGGATCACCCGGGACATAGAACTAAAAGATAGGCATGAAGAATTGGTCGTTAGAGAATTTGATTTTTTAATAACAAACAATGATAAGAGCAGAGATGTTTACGTTAAAGAATTTAGAAGACTGAGATCCAGAAATAAAGTTATCGGGGATCTTACTACAATCCCCGGGATCGATGTTAAGGGTGCGGTTAAATTGATGGCGATAGTTGTTGATCCTCACAGGTTCAAAGATACAGGCAAGTGGCTGAGTTACTGCGGATTAATAAGGCATGAAAAGATCAGCGGTGGAAGAAGTTATGGCAGCCGCAAACCAAAATACAGCAGAACAGCGAAGAGCATTTTTAAAACAGCAGCCATATCGTGCATAGGGATGGATAGGAAGAATCCTCTCAAGAGGTATTATGAGGATCTTATGCATAAAAAGAACTATGCTGATTTTAACGCACGTCATGCATTGTCCAGAAGAATAGCCATTTTGGCCTTAGGAGTAATGAAAACAGGAAAACCGTTTGAAGATCGTTGGCCCGAAATAAAAGCCCGCTAGGATAGAAACTTGGGCTATAGCTTTTTGCAGAGCTTGCCACAAAACCTAACGGGCTCAGGATACAGCTCAACGTGCCCGATTGCCTGATGTTAAAACATCAAGAGCACACCCGAGCGATTAGCGATCCTGTTATTTCTGTAATTTATCATATTCCCTGGTAGAAAACCAGAGAGAAATCAGATAGACGCGTTAGAAATAAAATGATAAAGAAAGGTTTTGATAGAACGGCATTTATGCATGAAGCTGTAAAAAGAGCAGTGCCGCAAACGGTGTGGGTAGTATTTGCAGCAGAATATTGGAAATATTCTGGGAGGGGGGAGTTTTTCTGTTGACAAATCTTTTCATAGACGGGCATGGTCCCCTATGGCACGGGCCATAGGGGGAGCGAGGTCGTCCGTCGAGCGAAGATCTTCTCGCCGGGAAGATCGAGCGTCCCTCGCAGGGAATGCCAGACCCTTGTATCGTCGGGGCTACGATCTTTTTGATATTTAGTGAGAAATGCCGCTCGAAATGTATAGTTTAGAGAAAGACTTTTAGCTGATCTCGCCCGCGGCTTTGAGGACTTTTTTGACCAATATCGGGCCGGCGAACTCATTAATTATTGTGGCGCCGACTACGGTATTTACCAGGATACCTCCGATCTGCGAGAAGGCGGGGTCCTGCCTTGTGAGAAGAGCAAGCCCTATAACGATCCCGCCATAAGGGACAAGCCCGCAAGCCGTGAATTTTTTCACGCTTCCGGAAGATCCTGCAACAGTCGCGCCAATAGCCACACCCGTAAATTTACCTATTAGCCTGAAGATCACAAAGAAAACCAGAAGGATAGCCGCGGGAAGGGAAGAATGCAGGTCAAAGAACATTCCGCTCAATGTGAAAAAAATAAGGAATATAAGTTCCTCGGAATATCTTTCCAGCATTCTGAAGATCTTTTCCGGGCTCGGGCTATAGTTAACTACCACCATTCCCATGACCATAATGGACAATATCTCTTCGGCCCCTGAAAAGTCCGCAAGCCCCCAACATAAGGTCAAAAAACTGAGAATAAGGATGAAATAAAGACCTTCATTTTCCCGGGAGAACCGTTTTGTGATACGGTTAAAAAGAAACCCCATTATCGCTCCCAGCGCCACCGATCCCGCGATAATGGCCAGGGGAACAAGCATGACCGAGGAGAAACTGAATTTTTGATGAGTTATGAAAGCCTGCGCTATAACTATGGCTACACTGTAATTGATTATCCCTAAAACATCATCGAAAGCCGAAACATTCAATATGGTGGACGTGACCTCACCCTTTGCCTTGTATTCGTGTGTAACCGCAAGACCCGCCGCGGGGTCCGTAGTCGATCCAAGCGCCCCCAAGAGCAATGATAAGGGGATAACGGCGGTAAAAAAGGCATCCTTGGGTACCCCGGGTAAAAAACCGGCCACTAAAAGAATACCGGCAGTTATCGCAAAAAAAGTGGTTTCCGCTTCAAGGATCGTTATAGAGAACATACTTTTCCCGAGTTTTTTGAGGTCACTGAAAATTATCGTTCCCCCTATAGAGAAGGAGATGAACGCTATGGCGATCTTTTGCAGGAGGTCCGCGCGCGAAGTTATATCGTCGGGAACGAACGGGCAGATCTGAGGGTTAAGAATAACTCCGGCCGCCAGATAACCAATTATTTTGGGAAAACCAAGCCGCTGAAATTCCTGGCCGAGAATAAACCCGACGGATAATATGATACCTATTACAAGGAATGCGTTCATAATTCGATATAATACACCAGTTACCTAAAAAGCGCAAATGTAACTTATGCCCAAAAAGATACTTCCCAAAGCAGACAATTAATATTAGAATACAATTGTCAGAGTTATGCGAAATAGCGTTTTCAACGTCATTGCGGCGAGGGAGCGAAGCGACCGAAGCAAACCTATAAATTTATATGTTATTGAGATTGCTTCGTAACTCACTTCGTACGTTCCTCGCAATGACGGGATAAAATCCATTTTGCAGAACCCTAATGCAAGTATATAACCGGAGGTAAAGCCATGTATATGTATTTACTGATGCTGCTATCGCTTACAACGATGATATTCCTTTGGAATATTTTTCGCCTTGTGAAAATATCAGGGGATATCTCCGATACGATTAAAGAACTGGAATCGGCGATAGAAAAAAGAAATGTCACCGCTCTTGATCTTGTAAGGAGATCCGAGAAAATATTATCCCCGAAAAATCCCCTGGTAAACAATATCAGAAAGTACGGCCGGTTATCGGCGGTGGCAAGTTCCTTTAAGGAAAAGATATTGAACACGGTCTTGTTCCAAAGCTCTCTGGCCGAACTCTTGACGGAGATGTCAGACAACTATCCCAAAACTTTCAGGGAGCCCGAGTTTATATCTTCTTTTGTCGAGCTGCGCGAAACAGAAGACCTTATTGGCTCTCTCTCTACACGGTATAACGGCCTGATTTCCAAATTTAACGGGATGCTTTCCGGTTCATTGATGAAATTATTGCCTCGGATATTGAAGATGCCTGAAATCGGGTATTTCCCGGAACAAAGATCACCACTGCCTAAGGTTACGACAAAAGACCCCGCTCCTCGAGACCAGGATCTGGCGGACGTTCTTATTTCGAACATAGGCTCCGCAACTGCCATTAAATGCCGATGCGGTCTTGAAATCAACATTCCTCCAGATTTTAAGGAAGAGAAAATATTTTGTCAGATGTGCGGGGAGTCTTACAACATACCGTCCCAATTGACACGCGCCACGGAAGCCATACTTAGAGGCGATGCATTTCATGAGTCGAAACCTCACGCTTCCGGAAAAATCGGACGCGGGTGGGGAAGTTTGCGCTGTACATGCGGCAATGTAACACAATTATCCCCGGGATTTGAGGCCTCTTATGTTAAATGCTTTTCCTGCGGGCGTAAAATGATGTCCGGATCCAGTAATTTTGAAAAGCCATTATCGGCATCACCAAAAGCAAAGTAGTTTTGAGCCCCGTAAAGAATTAAGCATATCGATTCACATTTATCGGAGGAAAATGAAAAAAGACCCCGGAAAAAGACGCGGAAATATAGGCTTCGATAACGAAAAATATCTCGCCGAACAGACTGCCGCCATCCTGGAGCGCACAGAAAAATTCAACAATAAACTTTACCTCGAGTTCGGCGGCAAGATAATGTGCGACTATCACGCTTCCAGGGTATTGCCGGGCTTTTCTCCAGACGTAAAGGTGCGTCTTCTTAGCAAGATTAAGGACAAAGCCGAAATAATACTGTGCATTTACGCAGGGGATATAGAACGTAAGAAAATACGCGCTGATTTCGGAATCACTTATGATGTAGACGCTTTACGCCTTATGGATGAGTTGCGGGGCCGGGGACTGGAACTTTCCGCAGTGGTGATAACAAGATTCGACAACCAGCCATCCGCCAGAATGTTCAAAAACAAACTCGAAAGAAGAGGTGTAAAAGTTTTCACTCACAGTTTTACTAAAGGATATCCGACTGATATAGACACTATCGTAAGCGACGAAGGGTACGGAGCTAATCAGTTCATTGAAACCTCAAAACCCATCGTTATTGTCACGGGGCCCGGACCTTGCAGTGGAAAACTTGCTACATGCCTTTCACAGATTTACCACGAACATAAAAAGGGAATACGTGCGGGATATGCTAAATTTGAAACTTTTCCTATCTGGAACCTGCCTCTAAAACATCCCGCCAACGTGGCTTACGAAGCCGCTACCGCCGATATCAAAGACGTCAATATGATAGATCCCTTTTTCCTTGAAACGACGGGGGAAACAGCGGTTAATTATAACCGGGATATCGAAGTTTTTCCTGTCCTTAAACGCATTCTTACAAAAATAATGGGCAGCGGGGTATACCAGTCTCCGACTGATATGGGGGTAAATCGTGTCGGGTTCGGCATTATCGATAATAATGTTGTCATTGACGCGGCACGTCAGGAGATAATAAGAAGGTTTTTACGTTATTCCTGCGAATACGCGGTAGGTTTTGCTGATAAGGACACCGTTGAAAGAGCGTCTCTTTTAATGGAAAATGCCGGTCTTAAGACTGAGGATAGACGCGTTGTAGGCTTTGCTCGGGAAGCTATGCTATCCGGTGAAAGACAGAAAAAAGGCCACAATGATATTTACTGCGGAGCCGCCATAGAGCTTGCCGACGGAAAGATCGTAACCGGAAAAAATTCGTCCTTGATGCACGCCGCATCCAGTTTGATCCTGAACGCGGTCAAGGTCCTTGCCGGCATTCCAGATGAAGTGCATCTGCTTTCTCCGGCATCCATAGAATCTATAGGAAAAATGAAGGCTGATCTGTCAGGGAAAGTTGATCTTACGCTTGACCTTGAGGAAACCCTCATAGCACTCAGTATCAACGCGTCTTTAGATCCCGAGGCAAAAAAGGCCATGGAAAAGCTGAAGGAACTTAAAGGGCTTGAGGTACATTTAAGCCATATGCCGACCCCGGGCGATGAGGCCGGTTTCCGTCAGTTATCGGTAAATCTTACCAGCGAACCTAATTTTATAACAAATAATCTTTACATAGCGTAGAAGGGTAATGACTTTGGTTCTTCAGGTTTTGGACTAAATTACGTCAAAACTGGCCCATGTCTACCCATATCTATCAGAGTTTGTATCTCACCCCGGCTGCATTCATGCCCCGGTTACCCAAATTGCAATAAATTTACTGTTAGAGCAAAAAATACTTTGAATTTGCACATTTTTATGTTATATTAAACAATGTTTACTTACATTATGTCTATCTTTATTATCGTTTACGAGATTATCGGACTTAGATAAATATATGGAAAGCAACAGGGCAAACAAAGATTCAAAAAAATGGTTAAGATTAATTTCTATAATCTTAACCATTTTCTCATTGACCTCAGATGTAGTGTGGGCGAATCCGGACGCATTCAATAATGTATATTGGACTAATCATCTTCAACCGGCTCTAATGTTTTCATCCCCCAGCGTAGAAAGTGGGATAGAACTTGCGGTCAAATCTTATATGTTGGGGATCGGAGACCTCCTTAAGACAGAGTACCATCTTTATCCTACTATCAGAGTCGGTAATAAGAAATTAACCGCTCATCTATGGTTTTATCCCACAGATACAAGTAATTTCGTTTCCCGCGCTAAAGCAAAGGTTGGTAAAGAGGATTTTAGCATTCAGATCGATCAGAAGTCGGGACAAATAAGTGTGACACGAAAAAGATACGTTACGGATCGTACCGAAAAGCAAGAACAGCATATCGCAAATGTAACCGCAGGTGAAGATGCTTCCGGAGATGCTCTCCGCCGCGAAAACGCGCTTCGTGAAATGAAAAGAATTCTCGATGCCGGCGGGTCTATTCTTGAAAGATTTATAAAAGACAAATTCGGCCTTGATCCCAAAAAAGATGTGGAAACGATAGTAATAATAGCAAAAGAATGCGCTAAACAGAATGGAGTGGGAACGGCAAGATACTTTCAACACTTTGATCTTAACCACGTAGACCATTTAAATGAAATAGTTGAGATAGCAAAAGAATGCGCTAAACAAAATGGATGGGGAACGGCAGAAAACTTTCAATGCTTTGGCCTTAACGCCTGGGACCATTTAAATGAGATAGCCGAGATAGCAAAAGAATGTGCTAAGCAGAGTGGAGGGGGGACGGCAGTAAACTTTCAACACTTCGGGCTTAACGCTGTGAAACATTTAAATGAGATAGTCGAGATATCAAAAGAATGTGCTAAACAGAATGTATTGGGGACGGCAGAAAACTTTCAATGCTTTGGCCTTAACGCCTGGGACCATTTAAATGAGATAGTCGAGATAGCAAAAGAATGCGCTAAAAAGAGTGGATGGGGAACGGCAACATTGTTTCAAAACTTCGGGCTTAACGCTCGGGACAATTTAAATGAGATAGTCGAGATAGCAAAAGAATGCGCTAAACAGAATGTATTGGGGACGGCATATAACTTTCAAAACTTCGGGCTTAACGCTCGGAACCATTTAAATGAGATAGTCGAGATAGCAAAAGAATGCGCTAAACAGAATGGATGGGGAACGGCAGAAAACTTTCAATGCTTTGGTCTTAACGCCTGGGACCATTTAAATGAGATAGCCGAGATAGCAAAAGAATGCGCTAAACAGGATGGAGAGGGAACGGCGATATACTTTCAAAAATTCGGTCTGTCGTTTGAAGACACAAAATCATTCATTAAGGCGCTTAACAATATTAAAACAAAAGAAAACTGGGTGCTGGTACTTGAAGGTATAGGCGAAGAGACGGGTTTTGTGCCGACGGAAGACGACTGGAAAAGCATTGTCTTTGCTGAACCCGGCGATGAGACGACACTGGCCTCTATAAGGATAAAACAACGCGCGTACCGCGAGTAT
>JBAYES010000075.1:0-7214 GCA_041667545.1 Candidatus Omnitrophota bacterium
ACAGCGGGATCTATTTTTCTCACTATCGCCCGGGCTTGTTTTAAAGAGGAAATAATACCCATTGCCCGTCCCACATCTCTAATGAAAAGATCTATATCCTCATACCCCATCACTTTGGCAAGACGGCGGGATAAACCGCCAGAGGCCGATATCCACTCATCATATCTGTTAGAAGACCCGGCAAGTTCTTTAAAGTGTTGCTCTAAAGCCAGCAGGAATTTAGCGGCCTCTGCTATATTTTCCCAGTTTTGAAGAGACATCGGCCCCACAAACCCTGCCAACGCTTTTTCCAGGCTGCCTGCTTTTTCAGGAGCCTTATGTCCCGCTTCCGGTTTGACCCTCCCGATAAGAAGGATGTCATGAAGATCGTTTATCCCTCCGGAACCATTCACAATATTTATTCCCCTCCAACTCTCGGGGATCCTTCTCCTGATAAAATGACTTAAAACTTCCAGCGATGCCTCCGCGTTCTGACCCCGTGAAAAAGGAACAGGATCCAGCATATCAGCGCCTGCTTCGTCTGATCCGGGAAAAGTATATTTACCATGATACCGCGGGACTGGATCGCGCAATTCTTCAGGCTCGGGCTCCGGCAGGGGTATATCCGATCCCGGAACATCAAAAGGACTCATTCTCACTCCTGAAGCAGTCTCCCGGTCAGGCTCAATGTCTTTTGCGGCATCTTCTTCCTCTCGTAGTTGCTCTGAATTCATCCACGAATGGATAAAGGTGGTAAACAAGTATGGCAGAAATGCGGATAAATACGAACTTATCAAAGCCGTAAAAGATACACCGGGCAAACTGAGCAGATATACCGGCGGGAAAACGGCTATGGCGTTTGTCAGCGCCAATATGCCCACCCATAATGTAGCTTTACGCCAGTGTAAAAGCCCGAAAAATCCCCACGTAACAGATGTAGCCGTTATGGCGGCCAACATACCCCTATCGGACAGAATACCCGCCAGGCCTAAATTTAAAGCCAGAAAAAGCGCCTGCTCTATGGAAGCCTGCCACCTTAGAGATATACCCATACGTGTCAAAACGCGGCTGAGAAACGGGATCATACCCTTGTACGAACCGCTAAGGCCGCTATCTGAACGGGATACTTCCAAAATATTTTCAATATCTATTATTTCTATAAGGTCACTACCTTCCGGCCCCCTTGGATTAATATAAGCTCTGTATATATGCCCGCTTGTGGGGCTGTTAGTGCCGCCGTCAATAAAAAGATACCCTCCGACAGGTAGATTTCCCGCCGCTCGAGTTGCCCCTCCGCTTATAACCCACGTTCCGGTTTTTTTATCATAAACAAGCCCGTTAGTTACTGATATCAAAGTTTTACCAATGTGATTAGCCACAACTTTGGCATGTGATTGCCCTCCCTCTCTCTTGCACAAAGCCCCTACAACATGAGGAATATAAGCCAGTTTTATTCCTTCTTTGGGATCAATATAATCAAAGATAAGTATTATCCCCGCCTTATCCTTATATTTATCTTTAACATAACCGGGGATCTCGGTATAAAGTTCTTCAGCTTTACGGCTAAGAGAGTCGAAATCATCATTTGGATCGTTGGCGTAGAGAATACGGCCGACAACGGCGTTCCCGCACGCAGCGGTACCAATGGCGCATAAATTATCTCTACTATGATCTAAAGACGGAGCAAGAATACCGCCTTTTCTTTCCATGGAATCTTCCACGCACTGTAACAGAAAAAGTTCCGAATTTCTCTTTATTGGATCAAATTCGGCGACGGCTTCTATTGAGGACGGCATACCCAAGTACCCGGATGCGGCTTCTGCCATATCCTTTATGTTTTGGTAAAGTACAGGCATGATCCTTTTAAGCTTTTTCAATTTTGTTATTTTTTCGGCTGAACCGGCCACAATATCATCCGTGGGTTTTCTTCTGACAAATGATCCCGTCGGCTTTAACATTCCGGTACCGGGATCATGCGTCCGGATCACCATCCCTCCTGATTTTTCATTGAGACTGCCGTACTTCATGACCTGGACAATTACCGGCGTCTTCCACCGCTCGGAAAGCCCCGTAAGCCTCCTGTAATCTTCAGCCTGCGAGGAATCCCATGTTTCGTATATAGCCTCAATACCGCGCATAAGAATTCTGAAAGGATCGTCATTATACTCCAGCGGTTCCAGACCCTCGACCCTTGCCATAAAAAGATCTCTCAACCTGTCCCGGGCGTCTGAAGCCCGGCCTGAACAAATATCTTCCAATGTTTTGGCGATAAAAGCCGAGTCAGATGTCCCGAAATAGTAAATAAGATCGACCTTGCCGGAGATATCCTTAAACGCGTCTTTAACTTTATGAGCGTCCCTTTTATCTGTTTTTTTAAGTTCTTCCTCTATTGTTTTCAAACGAATAACAACATTATCTATCTCATATTCGATCTCCCCGAGCATATCCAGGTATTGGGAATCGGATAAATACCTTACGGACTGCTCCAAAGGCCCCAAGTTCCGCATTTTAAATTCCTTTATGACATCTTTTATAACTATTTTGTCAATCCTTAGTATTGCCGAGGCATATCCCTCAAGATACCGCCAATAAGTGTCATAAACGAATTTGCCGGGGTACGCTCTATCTATCATCTCGTCTCTGACTTTTCGGTTACAAGGCACGTTGAGCATCGTTTCCATGAGACCTGGCAGAGGAGCGAAAGAGCCGCTACGCACTGAAACCAATAAAACAGGGCTTTCACCCGGCGTAGGCCATTTGGGATCTCGGGGTTCGGGGTATAATCCTCTTTCCGCCATAGCGGCTCTCGACCTGTTGATGATCTCAGGATAAACAGGATCAAGCTTTCTCATTTCTTCGAGGTCAAAAGGAAAAAATTTACCTTCTTTCTGTTCCAATTCCAAAATTTCCCGAATGACAATATCCATTATTTCTTTGTTTTCAGAAACCTCGGTTTCCTGTGACCTCGTATGTCTTTCAAGATCAGTGGTCAAACAAAAAGCCGGCGGCACATTGAATCCGAGTCCGGACATGATCAACTGGTATTTGAACTTATTACCCGCAAGACCCAGAGTTATCTGCTCTCTATCCCTCTGACGATTAGACTCAGCCTTACCCTTTTCTTCCGGCGCGTAAGTTCTTAAGACCAGTGTTTCCGGAAAAGTCCGTTTGTTAATATGGATATTACGGCCGCTTTTCAACAGATCTCTCAAGATCCTGTCAAAATCATCGATCACATCCTCCAGCATTTCTATTTCAGGTTCTTCCGCAAGGATCCTGCTTACGGCGATATTGCTTAAGAATTCCGCGAGTTGCGCGAATTTACCGTCTTTCTTATCGTCATCTACCCGTTCCAGATCTTCTCTTGTAAAACCGGCTTTTTCCGCCAGCTCCCGGTATTCCGGAAGTATATCCTCGTATCTTATTCCCTTAATAACGTTCGGAGCCACGCTTGAATACCTTACACTTAGAAAGTTATTGATATTCTCGCAGGCTCTCCTTATTTCCGAAATAAGGTCTAACATTTGATTTGCGTCAAGGTCAGAATGAAGGAATTCACTCGCGAGGTTAAGAAGATTAACACTTGCCAATCCCGATTGTCTAAGGCTTGAAACAAGCTGTATCATAAGAAGGCTTATTTCTTCTATATCATCCGAAGTCACGGGCCTTTTATTGTTCCCTTTTATCCTATGTCCTCCGCTTTCAGATCTTTCGGAAAATTCATTTCTGAATTCCAAAAACCTTTTTCTTAAAAGTTGTACTGAATACGCCTCGTACACTATTTCCAAAATATAGGCATCCAATTTAGGCTCGTGATATTCCTCTATATTGCGGTAGTTCATACCTCCGAATTCGGTGGTCACTACATGCCTCTTCTCATAGGAAATCTTACTGGCGTTTGCCTTAGGATCATCAACTTTTTCAAAAGCTTTACGCCGAAGTTCACGCCTGTGATGCTTTAACAGGGCCAGAGCGCCGCTTATATCTCCTTCCGAGACTTTCGACTTGATATCTTCGGGGATAAAACGCTCCGCCACCGCGGCGTCAAGAGAATAACAACTTTTAGCGGCATGATACAGCCTCAGCAAATTGAATATGTCCTTCCTGTACCCTATCGGGGGTACGATCCTTGCCCCGTCCGGTCGCTGTTTTGAGATATCTATTCCCTCATCCAGCAGTACTCTTTCAATAGAATCTATCGGGAGATCTCGAATATTTCTCACAGGCGGTTCTCCGTCATCCAAAAACGTCTTATTATAAGCTTCAAGAGCTCCGGAAACGGCTGTATGCCAGAGATCAACTTCCTCATCCTTAAGGCCGTACATAACAGCGTCCAAAAAGCCTTCCGGGATCCTTCGCTTGAATTTTTCAAGATCCTTTTCCTCTCCGGTAATAAAATACTCAAGCAGGCCGTCGGTAAGATCCAACTTGGCCGTGATATCTTCCTGATTACGATGTACCGTAACCCGAATGTATCTGAAAAGATTCGCGGAGGTATCAGCCCCCGGGAACCTTGCTCTATAATCGTCATCAAGCGCCGCCGCGGCGTTTAGCATATCATTAACGTTCCCTGTACTTTTGTAATAGGGTATAGCGGCAAATAAGCTTTTAACGTCAAAAAAACGATCCTCGATATCGGAATTCAAGATCTCGGAAAGCTCTTCCTCTAACCATTCCCCGTTGCCTATCCGAATACCCCTGAGCCTCAAAGAAAGGTTCAAAAAGACCATAAGGGTATCTGAACTTTGAGGGGTGGAAGCTATAGCAGACAGTAACGTTTTTGTCCATCCGGCCAGTCCTTTTCCCGAAACTATCAGGAATACGCCAAGATCCATATTGAGGCGCGGATCCTGCATTTCGGCTATATGCTTTATAAAATCCGGGTATTTAAAGTTTTCATGAGATCTTCGGCCGTCCACAAATTTACGACCCTCCGGTTCATCTAAAAATCCGATCACTTCACCAACGAACTCGTCGCTCAGAACATCTTTAAACCAAAGATCCATGAGCGACATAGCTTGGGGCAATCCGAGTTTATATACCAACCGAAAGAATAGATCCATCTCCGGCAGATCCTCTTTGCCGAACTTAAAAAGAAAACGTTCAAATACCTCGAATTTTTCCAGAATAAGGCCAAAATCTTCCTCTTTCGGCTTTCTCACAAAAAACGGAGACTGCACAAACTCAACAAATGTTGGATAGTTCTCCCTGAAATACTGATCAAAAAACATTATAACGGCTCTGCCTTCTTTCTCGGATCCATAAAATTTTCTATGGTGGCTGACCGAAAACCCGGTCATCCCATCCAGGATCTTGGCCAGATCTACAGGGTCGATGCCGCTTTCACCTTCACATAATTCTTCCAATAGAATGTCGATCGCTTCAGATTTTTTTTCACCAAGAGCCGCTCTTGCGGCGTTTTTTATGTTGATAAGCGTCATATCATCGTTTTTTAAGCCTAAAAAGGCCTGCCCGGGATTGTTTTCAAGCATAGAAAGCCGGAAAATGCCTTCCCTGCCGCAATGCTTCAATATCGCGATACCGTAAAGATAATGCTCGTTCTGTGGATCAAGCATTGAAAGTCGGCCAAGATCCTCCGAAAAGAATTCCGGAGACTTCTCATATTTTTCACATCGATATTTTGAAGCTGCGGGAAGATCCTTAGCGCTTACACTATCGCCGCCTTTGAACCTTTGCCTTATAGTCTCATATACTCCCAAGGCAAAAGGTAAAACCGCTTTATGGAGGCGCGCCCTTTCTTCTTCCGACAATGAATAGTTTTCCAGCACTCTGGATAAACTTTGCATTGCCCTGCCGCTTGTAATATTGACGGGGCCGCTGGTAGCGGTTTCAAATAGTAATTCAAAAGAGTCTTTTACGGGTATTTCCTCCAGTATCTTGAAAATGTCCCAGTTCTGGCGCTCATAAGACCGGCGGAATTCACTATCAAGCGAATCCATCGCTCTTTTTATCTCGGCGGCGGCCGGTTCGCCGAGAGATACCAGGAATTTTTTCATTTCTTCCTGAACGCTATAATTGGCGGATCCCATTAAGAACAGAACGGGGATTACGATGGACTCCGGGCCTGATTCTTTTGATATTCGGGTAAGTTCTTCTCTTCCCAGGGCCGGGGAGAGATATTCCGCGTCTTCAGGCTTCTTACTCATACGGTCGAAAACATTTCTGATCCTTATCTCGGCGTTGACTCCAGGCTGGCCAGCCGACGGCTCTTTATCTCTAAAAACAGCGTATGTGTTCTTTGAGGGATCTACGTTATTTTTCCCAACCGCGTTTCTTTCATCTTCCGGCAGAAGATCAAATACCGGGGAGTCGCCTCTTACAAACAATATCTCTTTATTGCCCATACCGGCGCCGGCGGGCACATCCATAGAGATAAAACCGCCGAACGACCTTATCGAATCAAGATAGGTATCGTTTTCCCCCGAAACCTGGACTGCCAATCCGATCTCCCGGCGGACCATGTCCTTTAAAGATTCGACCGTAAGCACTCGGGGTTCGGTATTCGATAATGTTTGTCCTATAAGACGGCATGCATAGCCGAAAGCGGCTTTACTGCGGAGTATCTCCGCCGGATTTTCAGATCGGACTGCTGTCGGGGTATTCTCTATCGGCACCGCTCCGAATCGTGAATTCCCGGATAGTGTTTCAGCGCATATCGAACGCGCTTTCCTGTCCGCCGCCGCAAAGGAGACTTGATCGAAAATGATCAAAAAAGATAGCAATATGGATATTATTTTGAGGCCGATTGTTTTTTTCATTTTTATCGTATTTATTTGAAATTACACACCGCCGCGATATTGAACCAGACACTATCAGCGGTAGCATTTTCATGCTTTTTAAAATACTAACTAACTTAATTATATCGCCTGTCAAGCAAGAAAGTCAACATGATTATCTAAATATTTTATAACTTAACTTAAAGGGGCTATAATTCGTAACATTTCAGTCGTCCGCAGTAGAGCCTGCGCCGTCGTCACGAGGGTAACATTTCAGTCGTCCGCAGTAAAGCCTACACCGTCGTCACGAGGAGCCCTGTACCATACGGTACAGGGCGACGAAGTGATCTCAATAATACGAAAATATTTCGGAGGGAGATTGCTTCGGCCCTATGCCAAGTCTGCCGAAATCCTGAGCCATAGCATTTATCACGATACGAAGGGCTTCGTCACTCACTTCGTTCGTTCCTCGCAACGACGACTTGCGATCACTTCGGC
>JBAYES010000076.1:0-7180 GCA_041667545.1 Candidatus Omnitrophota bacterium
ACTAACCCGTTAAAGGTAAAAGTGCTTAAGACATCGGCTGTAGACGGCACAAAAGCGCATTACTACGAATACGACGCGGCTTGGAAAAAGACAAAAGAAGTGGGATATTCAAGCTGTGACTACGCTAATCCCAAGAACCCCGCACTTACAGGTAAATTATGGGAATATGTCTTTGATACTGATGGTGTGACAGTAGCGGAACAACTTACTTTCTATGCCAGCGGGAATATGGAATCGAAGATAATATCCACAGAAGACGGCGATATTCATGGCGGCGAGTATTATCATTGGAATGATGACGCGGGGAACACTTTGAGCCATAAGGTGCTTACTGCTGATTTCGCCCTGATAATCGGGACCAGGGCGTATTATTACGAGTATGATGCAGTTACAGGTAAACTCGCGAAAGAAGAAGGGTATTCCGCGTGTGATTATTCCGATCCTAAAGCTCCGGCACTTTCCGGTAGAGAATGGACATGGTTATACGCGGCAGACGGAGTAACTGTTGTTGAAAAACTTACCTATTATTTTGGCTCCGGCGCGGTGGAATCAAAGATAATCCCCGCGGGAGACGAAGAGGGCAACGAATACTATAAATTCGACGAAGAAGGCAGATTAACACATAAAATACGCAAGGAAACTGAACTGGACGGAACAAAAGCGTATTATTATGAGTACCATGAGGGAACGGCGCTCCTCTCCAAGGCAGTAACTTACCGTGACGCCGAATACTTTATGGATCCGAGCGCGCCTTACCTTTTCACAATGATAGCCGTGGAACAATATGATATCAACGGCGATCTGACAGCCAGGTTCACTTATTATGACAATGTGTACAACCGAATGAAGACAAGCGAACTTCCAGACGGTACAATATATGAGTATGCGGATGAGGGCTGGATGGGCCAGGGGTACGGCAGGCTTATAAAGGAAACAAAGCCCGACGGGACATACAAACTTTTTACCAGTTATTTTCCCGGAACCAACCAGTCCAGATATGTTTCGGAATATGATGCTTTTGGGAATCTGCAGGTGACATACGAATATCAGCAGGACGGGGTTTTTATCGAGGCGGTATATCCCGTAGAAGGTGAAAAAAGGTATTTGTCCGGGAACATTGAAGCGTTATGGAAAGCGGAAGCCGATGAATGGGGATCGGTATATTACCATTTCATTGATGAGGAAATATCACGAGTAGACACCCAGATCCTTGCCGAGGCCGATGCTGAAGGCGCCATCGCGTACTATTATGAGTATCATGGGGACACTTCCGTTATCAGCAAAAAGATACTTTACAAGTTCGCTGGCTACCTGGAGATGGATAAGAGTTATCCCTATCTTGATATAACGCTTGTCGTATACGAATATGACGCTTCCGGTAACCAGACGGCAAGATATGTGTATTATGACAACCCGGATAACCGCCTTAAGTCCCATGAAGTGGCGGATGGGACAATTTACCAGTACAGCGATGAAGATTGGAACGGGCAGGGTTATGGTGTGCTTGAAAAAGAAATAAGGCCGGACGGTTATTTCAAGACATTCAGCGATTATTACACGGGCACAGATCAGGCCAGGTTCATAAGCGAATATGACGACCACGGCAACCTGATGGTGACTTATGAATATTCTTCTACGGGAGCGCTATTGTCACAGACCGTATACAGCGAACGTACTTACTATGATGCCGAAGGAAGGCCGGTGGTTTACTATGACGGATCAAGCCAGTACCGTACCTACACATGGGATGTTCCGGAAGATTGGCAGGTAACCGTAGATTTTTATTCGGGAATTTATGACAGGTCGGCGGGAGCTGATATAAGCGAAAGGTCAAAAACTGTCGTGTACTATAATAACGGTGTCCTGACAAACCTGGACACGGCGACTAACGGCTGGATAAGAAAAACAGAATATACCTATGCCGCTGGCGGCCAGGATCTCACCAAACAGGAAACCTGGTACTATGACCCGAATGTGATAGAGTCTACCCTCTATGTCGGAAGCAGTGACGCTGAAGGCAGGGTCTATCTGCACTATTACCAGGAAAGACTTGCCGGACGCCCCGACAAGGTGGTTATGGCGGAAGCGCGTCCCGCGGACAATAACGCTGTAGCCTACTACTATGAGTATTTGTCAGATGTGTCGGATACCGTTGTTAAAGTGGTGGGATTTTCGCAGGCAGATTACACCAATGTTTCCGATCCGTTATTTGACTGGAGCCACAGGGTTATTGAGCACCTTTACACTTATTATGGCATGTGGAACAGAACGCTTTGGTACAGCGATAGCGGTAATCAGGTGAAAGAATTAAGATCCACCGGAGAAGCGAAGGTCCTCTTTGATGTCGAAGGGTTTGTGACCCAGACTTACTGGGCGATTAACGGGAACACAACCCATTACGCTTCGGCGGCCCAGTCAGCGGCCGGCAAGGCCGACTGGTACAAGTATGGGACCACACTTGAGCTCTACACTTATTATGATAGCGGCGCGATGAGGTACAAAGACACATACACGGGTTCCTGGGGGAACTGGACATGGGTTGAAAGCGCCTCGTGGAAGGAGATCGGTTTGTGGGATGGTTGGCTTACCGAGCCCGCCCGCGAAGCTCCGGCTGAGCCCGAGAAACCTCAAAGGACAGGTCTTGAGTCCATTAACCTCGTGGACACATCTTTGTACCTGCCGGGGATGGAAGATCTTTCAAAGGAACTTGGCGTTTTTTACCAGGATGTCTCATCTCTCAAGGAAAGCTATTCCGGAGATGGAGTTACAATAGCCTTACTTGATAGCGGCGTAGACTCCGAAGTTATCGAGAGAAATATACTGGCGAGTTACGACCTGACTTCAGAAGCGTCTAGTTACGCCGATCTTCTCGGGCACGGCACAAAGATGGCGCGGATAATATCGGAAACAGCGAAAGACGCCGAAATACTGGACTTAAAAGTGTTTGACGATTCAGGGCAGACAAAATCGAGTGTTGTGTCAGACGCGATATACTACGCCGTGGATATGGGCGCCCGCGTTCTCTCGATGTCTTTCAGTTTGTTCCCGATAAGCGAACAGCTTGAAAAGGCTATAGATTACGCTTTTTCGAAGGGAGTGGTAATGGTAACCGCGGCCGGGAACTCATCAAGCGCGATACTTGACGCGAGTCTTGCCGCCCAGGACAAGTTGATCACCGTGGGGTCGGTCGACAGCGACGGCAAGTTCTCAGCATGGAACAATTACGGAAGCGAAATAGATCTTTACGCTCCCTGGGATGTTATGGATCTTGGGGGATTTGAGACCGAGGAGGGCGGAACATCATATTCCGCGGCTTTTGTAACGGGACTTACGGCGCTTATATTGGAAGAAAATCCGGGATATACGGCATATGATGTTCTTGCCGAGCTTAAGATCTTGACCTCGGGTTTCGCTCCTGTTCAAAATACTGTTCCGGAGATCGTTAAAGAAAAGATAGAAGAAGACGCCAAAAAGGCCGAGATAAAAGGGGTCAGCGTTGATGATGTTCTTGATAAATATGACACGATAAGGAAGAATCAGGAGCTTTTCAGCGGGCATAAGATCAAGGTCACGGACGGCCCGGCAGGGTCTATGGACCAGATGCTGTCCACTATTCCGGCTTCACAGAACCCGGTTGTAAAGAACGAAATAATATCGGTCCTGAGGAACTTTGACGCTATGTATTATACCGACGGTCCGGATATGGGATCTATGTTTTACAGCATAGAAAAGGAGAGAAGAGAAGTAGATTAGGAGTTTTGGGATTCTTCGGTCGGCCTTACGACCCCCTCCTTCCATCCAAGACGGAGATAAAAACCGTAAAGAGGCTGGAATTTTGCGGAAAAGGATGTATAATATATAACAGGTTTGGGATGGGAGCGTAACGTTCTTTCAAACGTTAACGGAGGTAAGGGGGTAAAAGTGAATGAAACCTTGGAAAAAAGGAAGTATCCGAGAGTGAAGACCTATATCCCGGTCAGAGTAAGAAAGTTGAAAGATGGTATGGTCGCGGAAGGGGAAAGTTCAATCACGAAGAACCTCAGTACGGGGGGTATCCGGTTCAGAACGGCAGAGTTCATTTCTATGGCCTGCAGGCTTATATTGGAGTTGGATATCCCGATGTTCACAAGGCCCGTAAAGGCCATTTCGAAAGTGGCCTGGATCAGGAAAATGCCTACGGGAAATGATTATGAAGTGGGTAACCATTTTCTTGATATGTCAAAGGAGGATAAAGAACTTGTTTCGGAATACGTGAGCAGTTTGAACATGTATAACGATGAGGATGTCACCGAATTTGACGCGGCGCAGGAAGGCGCCAGAGATATTTCCGGCGCTGTTTAGGTGAGTGTAAGCGATAAAGAGAATTAAAACAGATCCGTAAACGGGGCGGTTAACTCCGTCAACAGTGGTTAGGAGAAGTAAGATGATACAGGAAGAGAAAAACGAACAGCGAAAGCATCAGAGATTCATGGCGCATCTGCCGGTGAAATATAGGAAACTCAGCGAGCCATGGAGTGTTATGAAAAACGGTACGGTGACAACTAATCTCAGTAAAGGCGGCGTCAATTTCAGGGCTAAGGAATTTATGCCAAAGTCCGGAAGGCTGGTTATGGAACTTGACGTGCCTAACAGGAAACCCTTGAAGGCAATATCCAGAGTTGCCTGGATACTCCGGTCCCAGCATGGTGAAGATTATGATGTTGGTAATCAGTTTTTGGAAATGACCCGTGAAGACAAAGACGCGTTGTTTTCTTATATAACCGATCAGTCCGCGAAAAATATCTGATAGCTCGCGCGCAGAAAACGCGCGCGCTATCGGGAAAAGTGTGTCCCGTCCTTAATGCGTTGACAACCCGCCTCAAATTGATATAGAATTGGAAAGTCAGTGAAACCCGTTTGCCACGTAAAAGAGATACCGGTTATCCAATTATGATTAAGAGATATTTTTATACAGTTTTGTTGTTTCTTGCCGCGATGCTTTTTTTTGAAAGTACCGCAGGCGCTTTCTGGATATTCACGCCTAAAGATAAAAAGTTCGTTAATCCCAAGCACGCGGTAAAAGACACTCCGGAAGAACAGTTTGAGTGGGCGATGAGATTTTACGAGTCCGGCGATTTTAAAAGGGCCTCGGACGAATTTACAAGGCTAACGGAAAGCTATAGCGCCTCTGATGTAGCCCCCGAGGCGCAGTACTATGCAGCAAGGTCTTACGAAGAGCAGGGAAGGTACTGGTTCGCCTACCAGAACTATAAGAAGACTATAGACAACTATCCTTATACAAGAAGGCTGGATGAGATCATAGAGAGGCTCTACAACCTGGCGGGTACGGTGGAGAGCGCAGAAACCGCTAAAATAATGGGTATTGAGCTTTCGGAATCCATGGACAGAGCCGCTGAGATGTATAAGACCATAGTGAATGCCAGCCCCTTCAGTCCATATGCGGACAAGTCCCTGTACAGGTTGGGAGATGTAAACCGCCGTATAAGAAAATACGAGGATGCCATGCAGGCATATTCAAGAATATTGTCGGATTATCCCGATAGTCCGCTTGTTCCGGAAGCCAGGTATCAGCTCGCTTTCACCAAGTATGAGGCATCGCTTGACCCCGAATATGACCAGGAAAGCACGGATCAGGCGCTGAAGGATTTCAAAGAAATTGCCGCCACGACGCCCATACCCGCGGTGGCGGGCGAGGCCGAAAAGGTGCTCTCGGAATTAAGGGAGCGCAAGGCCGACAGTACCATAAAAATAGCCGAATTTTATGAAAAGCAGGGAAGGTACGCGAGCGCCATAATGTATTATGATTCGGTAAGAGGAAAGTTCGAGGGTACTTCCGCGGCCGAGTACGCGGAAGAGCGTATAAAACACCTGGAAGGCAGGATGAAAAAATGACGAAAAGAATGATCTTCGCGATGCTATTGACGTTGTTCGCCGCGGGATGCGGCTATACTACCAGGTCTCTTCTCCCGCCCGAGCTCGATTCTATACATGTAAGTAATTTTGTTAATAAGATAGATCCGGCGGAGGAAGTATCGGACAAAAGAATGAGCTATACATACTGGCCGGGTCTTGAAAACCAGATAACGCGGTCTGTTATAGACGGGTTCATATTTGACAGGCATCTGGATGTTAAGAGCGAAGCCCGGGCGGCAATGGTGCTTAAGGGAAAGCTTGTGGATTACAAACAGGAGCCTCTAAGCTACGACAGGGCTGATAATGTCGAAGAGATGCGTACTCAGATAACGGTGGATCTCGAGCTTTATAACAGCGCTACGGGAGACCTGATCTGGAGTGAAAAAAGCTTTACCGGATGGTCCAGTTATGATCTTTCCGGGCCGAACGCGACTACCGAAGCGGAAGGAGTAAGGCGGGCGGTAAAAGATCTTGGCGAAAGGGTCGTCGAGCGAGTGGTAGAGGCGTGGTAGATCCCTCCGAGTTTTCCTGGTTCTCTCCGAATTGGCGCGGGAATAAAAGTTTTAGCTTGTGTTACGCAGATGGGATGGTTTGAGATGCCCGAGAACTTTATTATATCCGGGGACGATGTTTATCTAAGGGCAAAAGAAGAAAAAAAAATACGCGACAAGTTTCTCTCCAAGGAAGAGATAGGGCTTAATTTTTCGGTTTTCGGGCCCGATGAGGCGGTTAAGGCTATAGACGAACTGGCAACAGCCCCGTTTTTGGCTGACAAGAGAGTTGTAGTTATCAGGGAGATAGAGAATGTCCCCGCCGATGTTTTTCCCTTATTGACCGCGTACCTGAACAATCCCGCTCCTGCCGGCGTTCTTGTTCTTACGGCAGGTTCGGAATTCAAGAAAAAACCTCACTACAGGGAAATCGCGAAAAAAGCCGCCGGGATCTCGGCGGAAAAGCTTACCCCCCAAAAGATAAAATCCGGCATAAAAACGTTTTTCAAGAAAGAGAATATTGACATATCAGACGATGCCGTCGACCTTATTTTTGAACTTAAAGGTTCCGATCCGGCAGGTATTATCAACGAGCTTGAAAAATTGGCGGCCTATTCAGACGGTGAGAAAATAGAACTCGCTACTATTGAGAAAATGGTGGGCCGCAGTGTAGTGGATACGGTTTATAAGCTGGTAGACGCTATAGATCAAAGGAACGCGAAACTGGCGTTCAGAATACTCGAAGATCTCGCGTATCAGAAAAAGCAGGCCCCGGA
>JBAYES010000077.1:0-7108 GCA_041667545.1 Candidatus Omnitrophota bacterium
ATGTAGCGTCCCCACGCCCGTCTTTGCGAACCCGCCGAAGGCGGGTGAAGCCCTTCGTATCGTGATAAATGCTATGGCTCAGGATTTCGGCAGACTTGGCATAGGGCCGAATCAATCCCTCTCCGAAATATTTTCGTATTATGAGATCACTTCGTCGCCCCCTTCGGGGGCTCCTCGTGACGACGGTGTAGGAATTTACTGCAGATGACTGAGATGTTACCAAGATAAGCCTTTTATTCTTCCTCATCGAACATATCCGCGTCTTGTTCCTCGATATGCGGCACTCTTATACCATATCGCCTGCTCAAACTTTCTATTTGTCTCACTAAAACCTCCGGGTCGCCTTTCCCCATGGTCTCCATTCCTATGAGGTGGTATATTTTGTTGAAGGCCCAGGCTCTTTCAATGCCTTCATCGCCTTGTTCGGCTTCGCTTAGTTTCCTTTTAAATATGAATTCTTTCACCGTTCCATATGTTTCTCCCAGTACCTGCATGGAAAAAGTGTCTTCATCCCAATATTTACCGTAAACGGTAAGGCCTTTGGCATGGTAAAAATCGGGAAGTTCTTTTGGATAAACATCTTGTGAAACCATACCGCTCATTCTATACCTCAGGTCGGTAAGAAGAGGTTCGCTTATATCGTCATAAAGCCGCCTTACATCCCTTGCCGCGCTGTCACTTGCTACTGCAAATTCGCTCCATGCCCTGTTCTGATAAGATAAAAAGTCCAAAAGATAAGTGTTCACCCTTAACCCCGCCCCGAAAGAGAATATCGGCCTTCGCCCCAGGTTCTCACGGGTTATTTTCTTTATTATCTCCCGGATATTCGTGACTCCGGTAGTGGGTCTGCCGTCGGAAACAAGAAAAACATATGAGGGTTTTTGCCGGGGAACGCTTCTTGCTATCTGAAGCAGGGCGCCTTCTATGTCGGTTCGTCCGTCGGCTGTCAGGGCATTCACAAAATCCCGTCCGTTCCTTATGTTTCCAGACGTGGCTTTTATGGAATTGTCCGCGAATTGTTCCTGTCCCTGTTTGAACGCTATGATATTGAACGTGTCCTTCTCGTCAAGATCCCTGAGAATGGCGGAAAGACCCCTCTTAACCTGTTCGAACCGTCTTTCTGTTACGCTTTTTGAGGAATCAATAAGAAACACCACATCTTTCGGCATGGCCTCTATCTTCACGCCTTTTCTTACGCCGATATTCGCCCTGAAGAACTTTTCCCCGGTAGACGGGTTCCGGAAAGTTTTAAGGTCAACTTCAAGGTAAGAGGTCATATCCTCGTATTTACCGACCCTTTCGACCGTTTCTTCCAGAGATCTATCCCCGTCTTGAGCCGATACCGCGGTTCTGTCTCCGGCAAGCAGAGAGCTTTCTACGGCATGCCCCGACGCGGGCACTTGCTCGACATATTCGGTTTCGTCGGCGCTTATTCTGGGCGCGTCGGAAAAGCTTGAAGGGCCGCGGCTAAGAACTATATCCCCGAGAGCTCTTGTCTCCGGGGCGCTTTTCTCCAAAGCTCTCTGTTCCGCTGACCTCGACAGGTCTTCCGCCCGAATGGCGTCTTTCCTCGGCGAGGTTTTGTCAAGATCGCTTTCCGAAACCATTTTTTCCTTTTTTCGTTCGAAGATCAGATCCTCCCGTTCGACAAAAACCGCCGCCTCATGTTCTATGGTAACGGCCTCTATTAAAGGTTCGCTCGGCTGTTTGTCGGGAAGAGCCGTAAGTGTTTCGGGATCGCTGAATAGTTCCGTGGCTTTCGGGGTCTTATCCACGTCTTTTACCCGGAATATCTTCCGGGCATCCTCTCCCGATCCGCTCATACCCGGAAGCACTATGTGCCTCGAAACGGCAAAGAACGCCGCGTGCAGGGCAAGCGATATGAGAACAGCAGTGATTATTTTGTTTTTTTGATCATTCATCCGTCTTTACCGTTTCCTGCTTTGCCTTTTCCGAAAGAGAATGCCCCGGGAACCTTTCGGAAAGTTCCCGGAAAAGTTTTTCCGCCTCTTTGTCCTTTCCCGCTTTCTTGAACGCCTCGGCCGCCGAAAACAGCGCTTTCGGTGAAATTTCTTTATCGTCGTATAATATCGCCACCATGGAATACTGTTTCGCGGCCTCTAAAAAATTCCCATCCTCCGAATATATATCCCCGATACTCATCCTGGCCCAGGCCGCGGTAACGTTGTCCCTGTCCCCGGCAAGGGCTTTCTCGAGAACATTTATCGCTTCTTCTCTTTTTCCGAGTTTAGCGAGAGCCCTTCCTTTTCCCAGGTAACATCTCTCTTTCCTGGGGGACACGACCCCTCCCTTTAGCGCCATATCAAAATATTTAACGGCCTCCTCTTCCTTGCCGGTCAACCGGCTGTTCTCTCCGAAAAGATAAAGAACATCGGTATCGGCGCTCCCGGGGTGCGATCTTTCCAGGGCCGTCAGGACCTCTAAAGCTTTTTCGTTCTCCCGCTGTTTTGTGTAAAATTCGGCTGTCCAGACGTAAATGCTCTTCTGCATCCCGGCAGGGGCTGCTGTATTTTCTGAAAGTATCTCATAATACGCGTCCGCCGCCGCGGGTTCGTCCCCTTTTTGATAAAGGCTGAAAGCCGCCGCCTCTGAAGCTTTCACCGCAAGCTCCCCTCCTTCATTAGCGGCCTGCCTGAAATCGCTTATCGCCTTATCCCAGTCTTCTTGTTTCTGATAGGCTACGGCTCGCCAGTAAAAAACGTTTTCCGTTATTTCGGAAGAGGGAAAGTCCTTCAGAATATCATCATAAGTTTCTATGGCTTCCTCATATCGTCCGGCTTCGTGGAAAGCCCTTGCCAGCTGGTACATGGCAAACTGCCTCTGCGGGTCATTTTTGTAATCCAGAAGGAACTTGCCGTACAGCGCTATGGCATTTTCATGCTCCCCTCTTTTGAGGTCTTCCTGAGCGACTTTCAAAAGCACTCCGGGGCTCCTTTCGTCATCCGGGAAAGATGTTACGAACCTCTTGTGGGTTTCAAGCCCGGAATAAAGGTCCCCGAGCCGGTAATAAGCCCAGCCTTTATCATAAAGCGTTTCTCTTGTGAACTCGGAAGTTTTGTGCCGGTCTAAAATAGTATCGTATTCTTCTATCGCCTTTTCCCATAGGCCCTTTTCTCCGTAAGATTTAGCTCTGATATACAGAGCTTCGTCCGCGTCTTCGCCGGGATATGCCTCCAGGTATTTACCGGTTTCTTCGAGACTTTTATCG
Organism: Candidatus Omnitrophota bacterium; assembly: GCA_041667545.1. Classification (GTDB taxonomy): domain Bacteria; phylum Omnitrophota; class Gorgyraeia; order Tantalellales; family Tantalellaceae; genus SLID01. The sequence goes on from JBAYES010000077.1 coordinate 3,230, forward strand.
TACTCTCCAAGCTGGTACAACGCCCAGCAGTTATTGAGCTTTGCCCTGCGTTCTATACGCTGGGACAGGCAGTTACCTGAAATTTCGCCGTAAATTTCTATGGCCTCTTTGAACCGGTCCGTTCCTAAATATGTATTAGCAAGCAGGAATTTCACGCGGCAGGCCGACTCTTCGTTTTTCATCCCCGGAAGCAGGGCTTTTGCCTCGTTTATAACGGCGTCATTCTTGCCCGCGCTATAGTTCACCGAAACAATACCGAGCGCCGCGCGGGATCTGGTATCTTCATCGGAAGAAGTATTCAGTATTTCCCGGTATTTTTCGAGCGATATGCCGGTTTTTCCGGCCAGGCCGAAAACTTCCGCTTCTCTAAGCCGCGCCTCTTCAGCAAGCCCTTGTTCGCGTTCGCCGAAAGACTCTTCCGCCAGCTTGTACATTTCAGATGCCCGGTCAAAACGTTTTTCTTCCGCGTATAGGTCCCCAAGATGCATGGCGGCAAAGCCGGTATACGGTCCGTTTTTATCTTTTTCCAGAAGCTCCTCGAAAGCCTCCCTCGCTTTATCATTTTGCCCGGTTTTAACCAGGATCTCGGCGAGATAGTATTCGGCGGCCCGAGCCGTCTCTTCGCTTGCATGGGGAGACTTCGCGGCCGTTTTAAACTCTTCGGCGGCTTTTTCCATATCGTTCAACGCGTATTTTATCTGCCCTATTCTCACCCTGGCGTCCGCCTTAAAGGAAGGAGAGGCTCCTTCCCCCAGAAACTTTTGGAATTCAGAAAGCGCTTTTTCATTGTCTTTCCGCAAAAACCATGTTTCCGCTATCATGTAACGCGCTTCTTCCGCGTACCGGCTCTCGGGGTGTTTTTCCAGGAACTCCTCGTAAGAGGATATCGCCATATCGTACATTTCTCTTGAAAGAAGTCCGCTGGCAAAATCAAGGTCCTCGGCCTCTTGTTTTGCAACGGCGGCATCTTCAGAGACTACCGTCCCCGCCGGCAGGGCCGCGGATAGCAACAAACCCATTATTATAGTTAATTTACCGGCTTTTCCCATGCCTTTCATATCTCCCGTAACACTACTTGTTCTCTTCTTTCATCGTCGCGAAAGAAATGTTCCAAATATCCGCTCCGGCGCAAATATCCAATACTGCCACCACATCCTCATGGAAAGTTTCTCTGTCCGCCCTTATTATCACCGGCTGGCCTTTATACAGGCTGGATATCCTTCCCAGCATATCCTTGAGATCTTCCCTGGAAAGTTTCCTCTGATTAACCACTATGGTCCCGTCCCTGCGGACGTTTATTATTATTTCTCCCGGAGCTCTCATTGCCTGCGCGGCCGTTTCGGCAGAGGGTACTGTTATGTTTATTTCCGTCTCAAGCTGATAGAAGATAGACGCCGACATAAAGAACACCAGAAGAAGAAAGACAATGTCTATGAGAGGCGCCATCTGTATTGTCGGCCTTTCCGGGATATTTTTTCTGACGCTGGAAAAATTCATGTTATTCCCCCTTCCCGGTCTTCTTTGTTATAAGGTGATAGAACTCCGTAGAGACGTTCTCAAGCCGGGCCGAAATTGTTTCCACTATCCCCCTGAAATACGCGTAGAACATCATGGCGGGTATGGCTATTATAAGCCCCCCCGCGGTCGTTACCATTGCCTTGGAAATTCCGCTGGCCAAAAGCACCGGTTTTACCGCTCCCGCCTGGAACGCTATTACATTGAACGCCTGTATCATTCCAAGGACGGTCCCGAGAAGACCTACCATGGGAGCTATGGCGGCAATATCCGCCAGATAGCTCAGTTTTCTCCATAAAAGGTCTATCTCTCTTTTCCCTTCATCCTCTATGGCTTCCCTCACAACAAACGGCCCTTTGGCTACTTTGGAAATACCCGCGAGGAACACCCTGCTTGCCATGCTGTCACCGGCTTCCGATATCGTAACAGCTTCGTTCACCCTGCCGGATTCAAGCAGATTAACCGCCTTGTCGATAAAATGCCGCGGCAGAAGTTTTTCCTTTTTCATGGTTATGAAATAATACGCTATAAGACTGAGGGCCGCGATGGACAAAAGCGCCAGCACTATCATTATCCCTCCGCCCGCAACTATTATCTGCCACATTGTCATACCGGCGAACTCCGCTTCCACGTCAGGTATATACCTCGCCTCTTTCATCGCTCCCATAGCGGCAAAAGGCACTGCAATGGCGAAAAGCGCCGTAAGTACCATGGTTTTGATTTTTTTGTAGGTTCGCATGTCTCGTTCCTCCTTAGTATAGCGGTTTCTTTTCATATGACGACCGTAAATTCTCCTCGCGCGGGCGTTTCATCAAAATGACTGATAATTTCACTTATTTTCCCTCTTTTTATTTCTTCGAATTTTTTTGTCAGTTCCCGCAGAACGGCTATGTCCCTGTCGCCGGCGACATCCATAAGGTCGCGCAAAAAACCCATTATCCTGTGCGGAGACTCATATATTACCACCGTCCGTGCCTCTTTCGCCAGTTCTTCAAGCTGTTTTTTCCTTCGGGAACTTTTGCTGGACAAAAACCCTTCAAACACAAATTTGGACGAGGGTTTACCCGAGACCACGAGCGCGGCCATAATGGCCGTGGGGCCGGGAATGGCGGTGACCTGAAGATCCGCTTTTATACATTCGGCTATAAGAACGCTTCCCGGATCTGATATGCCCGGAGTTCCCGAATCGGAAACCAGCGCTACAGACCCGCCTTCTTTTATCCCGGCGACAATACCCGGGGCTTTTTTTCTGGAATTGTAAGCGTTAAAGCTGGTCATTCGTCCGGAGATACCATGCGCGTTCAGAAGAACGCCTGTCCTTCTCGTATCTTCCGCCGCGATAAGATCAACCTCCTTAAGAACCCTTAAAGCCCTTATCGTTATATCTTCGAGATTTCCTATAGGCGTGCTTACGACGAACAGAGTTCCCGAGCCCATAATTTCCTCTTTTCTCTTAGCCTATTTCGGCAGAGAGGTCATTACAAACACCATAACGAACAAAGCCACTGTCTCTATGACGCCCAGGACCATAATATAGTTCCCAAATCCTTTGCCTGTTTCGGCAAGCGCGTCCGCTGCCGCGGCGCCGGCCTTTCCCTGCATCCATGCCGACATGCCCAGGGCAATACCCGCCGCGCAGCCCAGGACCATCTGAAAATTATATGTGGAGGCGTCGAGGTTGGCCGCGATTATGGCATTCCTTAAGATCATCCCGTAGATGGTCTGCGAAAGCGGAGCCCCTACGAACGCGACCAGGATAAAGGGCGCCATTTTATTCTGTAAAAACGCTTTTTTCCACGCGCCTATCGCGGCCATTCCGGCGGCTCCCGTCCCCAGCGCGGAACCCACCGCCGCCAGCGTAAGAGAAAGTCCCATATCTCCTAATCCTCCGACCATTGTATACCTCCTCGTAATTAACTTTTTTCTATTATTGTAAATTGTTTAGTTGTTTATTTTGTTGATAATAATAGGTTGCTTCGTCGCCTCCGGCTCCTCGCAATGACGTTTTTCCCGATCCTCCTCAGGCTCCCCGCAATGACGTTTTTCCCGGTCCTCCTCAGACTCCCCTCAATGACGTTTTTCCGGTCTTCTCAGGCCCCTCTCAATGACGTTTTTCCCGATCCTCCTCAGGCTCCTCTCAATGACGTTTTTCCGGTCTTCTCAGGCCCCTCTCAATGACGTTGTCCCAGTCTTCTCAGGCCCCTCTCAATGACGTTTTTCCCGGTCTTCTCCGGCTCCCCGCAATGACGTTGTCCCGGCCGTAACCACCCGGTCATTGCGAGCGAACGAAGTGAGCGCGGCAACCTCTCTCACTCCTTAAAAGGCTCGTACGCTTTCCCCGACCATTGCATGCCGAGATGCCCG
>JBAYES010000078.1:0-6758 GCA_041667545.1 Candidatus Omnitrophota bacterium
CAACGGTTCGGTCTTCGCGAAATTCGCTAATCTCAAGCCCGGATCGAGTTTCACCGTTAAGACTCCCACCGCGGCTTGCGCGATAAGAGGTTCTGTAATGATAGTAGACGCCACGGATGAAGGTACATGGGTAAAGGCCTTTGAAAGCCCGATCTATGTGCAGGGTGCGGACGGGAAGGAGCGGACGATACCAGAGGGTTACAAAGTGTTGGTGGGCCCGGGGGGAGTCCTTGGCGAGATAGAGCCTTTGGACGATGCCGACTGGCAGGAACACGATGAAGCGGATAGCGGTACGGGCGGAGACACCGGAGAAGGCGACGGCGCAGGGTCAGATGATGAAGACGGCGGAACGGATACCAAAGACCTTGATGAAATAAGGTGTGAGGATAAAGACGATACTTCGCAGATAAGCCCTACCGGTGAAGTGGAATGCCCTGAATAAAGCGCGGGCCGCTCGGAGGAGCTTTCCGCCGACAAAAAATTCCAGAGAATGAGAGTATTTTTTTGTGAAAAATGATTTTTAAAAAGAGGAGACAAAGGACATGAGATCAAGACTTATGAAGATCATTGTTCTGGTGTTTTTCGCGTCCGGTATATTACTCGGCCCGTCCGGGGAGTCTGCCGCGTGGGAAAAAGGTAATATGAAAGTCGTTCCCTGGGTAAAATACGATCAACAGTGGGATTCCAATATTTTCTACGACCGCGATAATCCCCAGCACGACTGGATATTTGTAACCACGCCCGGAATAATAGGAGAGTTTGGTTTCGGTCCCGATGGGACGCATAAGATCAAAGCCGATTATAAAGTTGAGCTTGGCGCCTTCGCTCGTTTTAACGATCAGAATTACGGCAACCACGACCTTAATACGGGAATAGCTCTCGATTTTGACAAGTATACATTTGACGTCAATAACAGGTTCCAGTTCACTTCAGACAGATCCGGCACGGAATTCACCAACAGGGTGCTGCGCAAGATAAACACATTAGACGCTGTTATGGGGTGGCATTTCAATAAAATAGATTTTGACACGGGTTACAGGTTCTATATGGTGGATTATCTTAGTGACACCCTTAAGACCATAGACTATTATACGAACGAGGGTTGGATAACCGGATACGTTCAAGTGGCTCCTAAAACCCAGGCGCTTCTCGAGTTCAATTATAAGAACATACAGTATCCCGACGCGAGCGGCAGGAACGGCAACGCGTATGCCATACTTACCGGTGTAAAGGGGCAGATAACCGGGAAGCTATCCGGAACGGCAAAAATAGGTTACAAGTACAAGGACTACAACAGTTCTACGCAGAAAGACTATTCCAATTACGTGGCCGGTATTGATCTCTACTACGATATGAGCCAGAGGGTTGACATGCTGTTCTCGTATTATCGTCAGCCTTATGAATCTACTTACTCCAACAATAACTACTACATAGGCGACCACTTCAGATACAACATAAGTTACGATCTTGGCAAGAACTTTACGGCTATTCTTGACGCGTTCTGGCTTCACAACAATTATAAAAATTCAGGAGCAGGCGAGTCAAATAAGAGAAAAGATAATGAATGGCAGCTGGCGCCGCGGCTCGAATATAAGTGGAAAGATTTTATGGTCATAGGCGGGGGCTACAAGTTCCATCAGAGAGAGTCCAACATAGGTTCAAGACGCTATGATCAGCATGTTATAAACGCCGATATAACGGTGATGTTCTAATTTCACCCTGTGGAATGTTTTATGAGGGGGCATGCGCCAAAAGCGCGTGCCCCTGTTTTTCGATGCGGATGATAGTGTAAAAAAAGTTGCTGACTTTTCTCAATAAGCGATACGTTCAGAGTGTTCCGGACAGGGCCTCGGGGAGCTTGTTTTGGATTGGTCTCCGAGCGTACCTTTAGCCCGCTATTTGAGAAAAGCGAGGAGCAAAACAGCTTCACGTGGAGTGAGCCCGGCCGCTGGAGCCGGGCGAACGTCCCTGGGAGGAACACTCTGAACGTATCGCAAAAGTCAGCAAGAAATTTTACACCATCTCGCGGATTAACTAATTGACTAACCGACACGCGTTACATATAATACCTCTACTATGAAAATGTCCGGAAAAACCGCCGTTATAACCCTTCTATTTTGCATGTTTTCATCCTTGTCCGTATTTGCCGAGCCATCTCAGGAACTTTCAGGGTATAGAATAGGGCCGGAGAATGTGCTGCAGATAGATGTGTATTACGGCCGGGACAGGGAGCTTTCCAGAAAGGTCAGGGTGTCTTCCCGCGGGAGAATAAACTTTCCTCTTCTCGGCGAAGTCGAAGCCGCGGGTATTACCGTAGCGGAACTTGAACAGCGTCTTACCGAACTTTTAGACAGGGACTATCTTGTTAATCCTCAGGTATCGGTTTTTATTGAGAAATACAGCACGGTCTCCATATTGGGACAGGTAAAGGAACCGGGGTCTTTTGAAATAAAAGGAAGACTTTCCCTGATAGAGCTTATTTCACTCGCCGGAGGTTTCACCAAAATAGCTTCAACAAATGATGTCAGAATAATAAGGACAACTTCCGATGGTACCAAATCTACCATAAGGGTAAGAGCGAATGACATTATAAACAGGGGCAGAGAAGAAGACGATATTCCTCTCGAACCCGGAGACATAGTTACAGTACCGGAGAGTTTTTTCTAAAATAATATGAACCCGGGGACCTTTTAATGGCCGAACATCAGAACCCTTTTCTTGAACAGGAAATAGACCTCAGGAAATATGCCCGAGTGCTTTATGAAAGGCGATGGATAGTTATATCCTGCACGGTTATTGCCGTCACATTGTCCCTGATATATTCTTTCATGATGAAGCCTGTTTATGAAGCTTCGACGAAGCTGCTTATAGAGAGAGAGGCGCCGAAGGTGGTTAATATAGAAGAGGTGGCTTCCTCGGACTTTTCGGCGAGAGAATATTATCAGACGCAGTACAAAATACTCAAAAGCAGGGCAATAGCCGAAAGAGTAGACAAAGAACTGGGTAAGTATTCACCGTGGAGCGAATGGACGGGAAGATCACCCCGAAAAGGAGAGCCGCTTACGGACACAGAGCGTCTGGATAGCCTTCTTAAAAGGGTAGCCGTTAAACCCGTGCCCAATACCCAGCTTGTTGAAATAACCGTAAGTGATATCAACCCGGATCTTGCCGCCCGAATATCCGATCTATGGGCCGAAAAATACATCGCGTATATACTGGATACCAGGTTCGAGGCTACGCGGTACGCCTCGGGATGGCTTCAGGAAAAGATAAAAGAAGCCAAAGACTCTTTGGAAAAGGCGGAAGACCGTTTGCAGGAATATCGCCGAAAACACAGAATAGTGGAAACGGGCTCGCAAATAAGCAATCCCGATGTTTTTAACGAGCTTCTCAAAAGAAGAGCTTCCATAGAGATCGAAATATCCGAAAAAAGCGAACACTTCAGGGAACGCCACCCCGAGATGATAGGTTTGCGCTCAGAGCTTGGGTCTATAAGCAGAAAAATAGAATCCGAAAAAGAAAAGGAAATAATCGCAAGTGACGTGGCCATACAATACAACATACTGCGAAGAGACGTAGATACAAGCCGGGAACTATACCATTCGTTACTGAAAAGAATAAGCGAGACCGAGGTTACCGGCGAACTTAAGACCACCAATATAAGGGTGGTAGACAGAGCCTCCGCTCCCATGGACCCGTCAAAACCTAAAAAGAAGCAGAACCTGATAATAGCTCTTTTAATAGGCCTTTTTGCCGGCGGCGGCATGGCGTTTTTGATGGAAAACCTGGATCAGAGCCTGAAAACCCCGGAAGACGTAAAGAATCATCTTAAACTTGCTTCTCTTGCGGCCATAGCGCTTCCCAAGACCGAAGAAGATAAGAACGCCAAAGCCGAACTTATAACAGCCGAGCGTCCGCGCTCGACAACATCCGAGGCCTATAGGAGTTTGAGGACAAGCGTGATGTTCACCGCGGTCGAACATGGCAGAAAAACATTGCTTATTACAAGTTCCGGACCCCAGGAAGGTAAGACCACAACCGCCATAAACCTTGCCATAGTCATGGCGCAGGCCGGGGAAAAGGTGCTTTTAATGGACGCCGATCTCCGCCAGCCGCGCATAGAAAAAGTATTCAATTTCGGAAAAGAACACGGTATTACCGAAATCCTGGCCGGAACGGAAAAGTTCGATTCCGTGGTACACAAAACGGATGTCGATAATCTTTACGTAGTTGCCTGCGGTACCATACCGCCTAACCCGTCCGAACTTCTCGGCTCGGTAAAGATGGCCGAACTCTTGAAAGACACAGCGTCTAAATTCGACCGGATAATCATAGACGCGCCTCCCGCGCTTGCCGTGACGGATCCTGTAATTCTTTCGGGCATGGTGGACGGCACCATAATAGTGATAAGGGCCAATGAGACCAACCGCCACGCCGTTCTTAAGGCAAAAGAGATGATAGAAGAGGTAAAAAGTTCACGTATTATAGGCGCCGTTCTAAGCATGGTAGAGACCGAGCGCACGGGAGGGCATTACTACTACTACCGGTACTACGGCAAAAAATACGGGCATTATGGGGCCGACAAGAATTCCTGAATATGATCTTACCGCCGCCCGGGCGGCATCGCCGCGAAATTGAATATCCGGAGTCTCTTTCAAATGCATATTGACCGGACGAAAGCCGAAGATGCGATACTTATATTCCTTATGGTATTCTCTCCCATGTTTTTCGGGGGAGTACATGTTTGGGTATATTCGATTGTGGCTTTATTGTCCCTTGCGCTCTTCGACATACATTTTCTTTTCCGCGCTTCACCCGCGCCTTTTTCTGAGGATTCTCAAAAGGACCCACAAGTTTTCCGGCCGCGCGTTTTCATCAGGCCGGAGAGCATCGCTATAATTTTATTCCTTGTTATCTGCGCAATGTACATAGTGCCTCTGCCGACCGGTGTGATCAATGTCATATCCCCCAAAATAACGGAATTTCGGGAAACGTACGCTTTTAACCTGCCGGACCGGCAAACTCTTAGCGTATATCCCAGAGCCACCATAAACTACCTAATAAAACTCGCAAGTTTTGTTATGATATATCTTGTAGTTCTTTCTAAGATAACCGGCGGCAGATATTCCGAAGAAGTTTCCCGGCCGAGATCCGTGTATCCGGCATTTATAATGTTCGGGGCGCTTGCCGGCGCGCTGTCAATATTGTTTCACTCTTTTGTAGACTTTAATCTGCATATACCCGGGAATACATTATTCTTCACTCTTATGCTTACCATCATAGCCGCGCTTGGAGAGGGAAAAAACAAAGTTAACTATATTTTCCTGAACAAACTTGTCAACGCTATCGTCATTATAGGGTTTTGCACGGCTCTTTTCGGCATTATCCAGTGGTTCAGCTGGAACGGTAAGATGTTCTGGATAGTTAAAAAACCCGGAAGCAATTTCGGGCCGTTCGTCTGCTATAACAATTTCGCGGGTTTTATGGAAATGACGTCTTTTATGACGATAGCCCTCTTCTATTCCGGCATATTCACATCGCCGTTAAGGCATATGAAAAAATTTAAAGACAAGGTAATATGGTTTTCTTCTTCCGAGGCGAATAAGACCGTTCTTTACCTTTTCGCGTCGGTCGTAATGGTGGGGTCGCTTTTTTTAAGCAAGTCTCGCGGCGGGATAATCAGTTTTGCCCTGGCCTTTCTTGTCTTCGCGGCTGTCTGTGTGGCCATAAGCCCCAGGACAAGAAAAACTAAATTATTCATAGTGGCCTTCTTCGTTCTTGGGCTTTTTGTTTCAATGATATTTTGGCTCGGCCCCGATGTAACAATAAGCAGGTTTCGTCAGTTAGGAATAATGATCCGGCACATAAAAGAAGGCAGGGAAAGTTTTTATCTTCTGCGCCCCTTAATGTGGATAGATACGGTAAAGATAATAAGGCATTTCCCCCTGGTAGGAGCGGGATTCGGGGGGTACTCTAATATTTTCATAATAGAAAGGTCATTCTCGGCAAACTGGGGATTTCTGTTGTATGCCCATCAGGATTACCTGCATCTTTTAGCCGAGATGGGAGCCGTAGGCGCGGTATTCTTAACGGCATTCATCGCGTGGTACATAAAAAAATTCCGGAATTGCCTGAAACGCTTGCGCGCGGGCGCGGAAAACCTGGAGAAGTACTGATTAAAAACCTGATATACAAGATCACTATCTCAGCGTTCTCAATGGCTTTCGCCGCGGTAATTCTTACTACTTTCGCTGCGGAGAGGCTGTCCGCAATTAGCTTTCGGCCGGCCTTTTTCAGCCTTACGATGGACGAGCGCATTGAGCTTATGGATAGGGCAATTGGGCTCGACCCCTTGAACGCCGAATTCAGATTCAGGAAATTCATATTACTTCAGAGAAAACGTTTAAGCGAAGGAAACGCCATTCCTCATAAGACCGAACTTTATGCCATAAAAGAAGCCATAGATCTGCGCCCTTTATGGCCTAAATACCATCTATACTATGGCCTTGTTCTGGATAGAATGAGCCCAAATCCCAACGTTATAACGCGTCAACTTATCCTTTCACAACTAAAAAAAGCCGCCGAGCTAAAACCCTACAGCGAGTTGTACGGCAAAATATATCAAAATCACAAATAGAGCCGCGTTTTTCTACAAAACGGCATAATGAGGAGGATTTGCAGGCGAGGCAAAATCTGTTGCAATTTTTTGACACTTGGCATTTCATAGTGTAAGCTTCCACACATGTTAGGCCATAGGG
>JBAYES010000079.1:0-6636 GCA_041667545.1 Candidatus Omnitrophota bacterium
ATTTCACAATGAGCGCCGCTACGGCTATAGTGGATAAGATGATAGAACATCGTTTAGTGAAAAGGGAACGTGATAAAGACGACAGGAGAATAGTGCGAGTGTCGCTTGTTTCCGGAGGAAAAGACCTGGAAAAAAGGATACATGAGTTCCGAAAAAGGGTTAGTGAGGACCTTTTCTCGGTGCTCTCATCTTCCGAAAAGAAAGCTTATCTCGGCATGCTGAAGAAAGTATATTCTAATATAACGGAAAAAAAGAATGAAAAGCATCAAAAATAAAACAGCCTTAGCGGTACTCGCTATCCTTATGGTAAACATTTCCTCCTTGGGAGCTTTTGAAAGCGGAGAGGGCGTAACAGAAACAGTTTCTTACGAGGTTTCTCCGGAAGATTGCGTTGTTTATTCTATAGCGAACAGTTTCGAGGCCAAACTGGCCAAATTAGATCTTCTGATAGCCGAAACCCGGATGCTTTATTCCGAGGCTGTTTTTGATACGGTTTTTTTCGGTAATGTGAGCTATGCTGAGGATAAAAGACAGCCCGTATCTGTTTTTTCCGGGGACGACAGGCAGACAAACCTGTATTCGGCTGGGGTGAGAAAACAACTTCCTTCGGGAACCGAGCTTACAGTTTCGTGGAGTGATCAACGGGACTGGGTGAATAGCCCTTTTGTTACTACCAATCCTTCGCATAATGCCCAGTTGATATTTGAGGCGGTACAGCCTGTTCTTAATAATGCTTTCGGTTTTGTGGACAGGTCCAGGATAACACTTACTAAGCTGGCTATAATGAATGCCGATCTGGAAAACAGAGAGAGAATAGAAAAACTCACCGCCGATGTGGAAAAGAAATACTGGGCTGTGGTCTATTACGGGAAAATGCTGGAGGCATATGAGGATATGCTTGAAAAAGCCCGGGAGTTGAATAAAGCTAATGCCAGGAATTACGAGCTTGGGCTTATCGAGAGTCCGGATATGCTGTCATCGGAAGCAAATGTTCTTATGCGGGAAAAAGACGTTATAATAGCTAAGGAGGAGTATGAGAGATCCAGGGACGATCTGAAACTGCTTATGAATATTCAGGAACCGGTAGAACTTGTGCCCGCTGTCACTTTTAACACGGAAAGCAAAAAGGCCGACCTGGAAGAGAGTCTCAAAACAGCTTTTGATAAGAACAGGGAATATCAAAGACTGAAGCGTGAAGTCGAGATGAGCGATATATCCCTGAAGATCAAAGGCAATCAGCTATGGCCCGAACTCGATCTCGAGGGGACGATTGCAATGAACGGGCTTGAGGGGGATTTTTCAAAAGCCGCCGGGAAAACAACGGTTGCCGACAATACATACTATTATCTCGGAGCTAAAATCAGTTTTCCGCTTGAAAATTCCATGGCTCGTGCCGAGAATTACAGCGCCACTTATGAAAAAGAGAGGGCGTTGGTTTCTCTTAAACAGAAAGAAAGGTCTATCATAACCGTCATAGGCAATGCGTTCAGGGCGTTAATGTCGCTTAACACCACTGTGGTTAAGGTAAAAGAGGCCGCGCGGCTTCAGTCCGAAAAACTCAAAGAAGAGGAAAAGCGGTTTTCTTCAGGAAGAAGCCGCACCAAAACCCTCATTGACTATCAGACGGATCTGATAAATGCCGAGAGAGCGGAGGCCGGAGAACTTTTCGCGCGGGAAGTTGCGCGGATAAACATGGAAAAAGAGATGAACGTTCTTCTTGAAAAGTATGAGGACCTTCTATGAGCCTTCCCAAATTCAGTGTAAATAACTCACTGTTCGTCAACCTGGTCTCGGTTATCATTCTGATAGTCGGTTTTATGGTCGTCGCGGGGATGAACAGGGAAGTGTTCCCCAATGTGGCTTTCGACACGGTAAGCATAACCTCTTATTATCCGGGAGCGACGCCGGAAGATGTGGAAAAGCTCATAACTACACCTATAGAGAAGGAAATCAAGGAAGTTGACGGGGTCAAAGAGATCTCATCATCGTCGGCCATGGGAGCGTCTGTCATACACGTTAAAATAGATCCTGACGAATCCGACAAGCAGAAAGTGGTAAGAGACCTGCAAAGCGCCGTCGACAGGGTCAGGGACCTTCCGGATGACATATACGAAGACCCTGTGGTAACGGAACTGACCACTAAACAGTATCCCATAATAGTGATGTCCCTTTCGGGGAATATGTCCGAATCCGAGCTCAGGGGATATGCTGATATTCTCGAGGAAATAATAGAGGATATACCGGGAGTGGCCAGGGTTAGAAAATCAGGGTACAGGGACAGGGAAGTTCACGTTCTCGTAGACGAATCTGACCTTCTGGAACATTATGTTTCACTGGATGAGATAGAAGCCGCTCTGAGATCCCGTAATGTAAGCATACCCGCGGGCAAGATAGATACCGATACTGCGGAGTACAGCGTAAGAACAACGGGAGAGTTCTTCACGGCAGATGAGATAGCGGATGTTATAATCCGGGCAAATGATGCCGGCAACTTGCTCAAGGTAAAAGATATCGCGACTGTGGAAGACACTTTCAAAGACGAGGATATAATCAATAAGACACTGGGTTCAAGGTCGATCAATCTGATAATTATCAAAAAGGAGTCCGGGGACGCGCTTTACATAGTAGACAGGGCCAGGGAACTTGCTGATGATTTTCTGGAAAGGATGCCTGAAGGTTTAGAAATATCTTTTGTTAACGATTACGCGTTTTTCGCGAGAAGAAGGTTGAAGGTTCTCAGCAACAATGCCTGGGTAGGGATATTGATAGTAATGGCAAGCATGCTTGTATTTCTCCAAAAAAAGGTGGCTATCCTGACTGTGTTAGGGATACCTATAGCTTTTTTCGCGACGTTCATCGTAATGGACCTCATGGGAGTTACGATCAACCTCATAAGTATGTTCGGCCTGGTCATAGTCCTGGGGATGCTTGTTGATGACGGGATAATAGTGGCGGAGAACGTGTATCGGCACATGGAGAACGGTGAATCTGCCAGGATAGCCGCTGTCAGGGGGACGGAAGAGGTCATGGGAGCTGTCTGCACGGCGGTATTCACTACAATAGTGGCATTCTCGCCTTTGCTTTTCATGTCGGGAATAATCGGCAAATTCATAAGAGGAATACCGATCGTCGTGATAATAGCTCTCATCGCGTCTTTGGGAGAAGCGCTTGTAATCCTTCCGAGCCATTTATCGGATTTTGTTAAGATCAAACTGGATGGGAGAGGCAAGCCTGTGGGGCTGTCCAGGGAAATGCCCTGGTTCAAGGGGATCGTAGGCGCTTATACAAAACTTGTAACATGGGCGATACGCAAGAAATATATCGTAATGCTCTTAGTGACAGGCCTTCTGGCCGCATGCGCGATTTTGGCGGGGACCGTTCTTAAATTCGTTCTTTTCCCCAGCGTGGGCATAAATTATTTTTTCATAAGGGGGGAGGCTCCCATAGGAACGACACTTGCCAGGACCGCGGAGCTCATAGCTCCTGTTGAAGAAATGGTCGCTCTTCTTTCTCCCGAAGAGCTGGATTCTTATGTGACCACGGTTGGGAAAATAGAGGAAGACAGGCAGGACCCTTTTTCCGGACAGGCCAGCCATCTTGTCCAGATAACGGTTTATCTCACGCAGGCACAGGACCGCAAGAGGGATGTTGAAGAGATAATAGCGGAGCTTAGGGAGAAAACAGCGGGGATAGAGGGTTTTGAGTATTTCCGGTTCGATATTCCGGAGTCAGGCCCGCCGGTAGGTAAGCCCGTAGAAGTTAAGATCAGAGGCGAAGATTTTGAAGTGCTCGATAAGATAGCGGCCGAGTATATGGAGCGCCTTAGAAAGATACCCGGCACATCCGATATTACCTGGGACAATAAGCCGGGCAAGCAGGAGATAAGGGTAAAAGTTGACACTAACAAGGCCAAGATCGCCGGGCTTTCCGTGGGGCAAATAGCGAGAACGGTAAGAGGCGTTTTTCAGGGAAATATAGCCACAAAGATAAAACCCGTGAAAGCTGAAAAGGAGACGGATGTTACCGTAAGATATGCTTCAGCAAAGGGAACGGGCGATCTTTCGGTTTTTGACAGGGTGCATGTATCTAACACGGCGGGAAAGCTCATACCTCTTAAAAAAGTAGCCGCCATAGAGGATGTCCCCAGTACTACAACAGTGCATCACCTTGATGGTAAAAGAGTCGTTACTGTCTCATGCAATATTGATACCAAAGAGACGACATCTCTCAAAGTGAACAGTATTCTCGAAAAGGAGTTCAGGGATATCCCGGACAGATATATAGGGTATTCGGTAAAATACGGAGGGGAACAGGAAGAGACATTGGATTCTCTTAAAAGTCTTGTGAAAGCGTTTTTCTTCGCGTTTCTCGTTGTTTATCTGGTGTTGGCGTCCTTTTTTAAATCGCTTTTACAGCCTTTTGTTGTAATGCTTGCTATTCCGTTCGGGATGATCGGAGTTATATTTGCCTTTTTCGCGCATGGGATGCCGCTTTCTTTTATGGCAGTTATGGGCATAGTGGGGTTAAATGGCATAGTTGTTAACGATTCTATAGTTCTTGTGGATTTTATAAACAATCTGCGTAAAAGCGGCATGTCAAGGCCGGAATCCATAGTAAAAGCGGGCCAGATGAGAATACGGGCGGTCATGCTTACGACACTTACCACGGTAGGAGGGCTTTCAACAGTGGCTTACGGGATAGGCGGCAAAGACCCGTTCCTGGTTCCCATGGCCATATCCCTTTGCTGGGGGCTTACCTTCGCTACAGTCCTTACACTGATCGTTATCCCATGTGTTTATTCCATAATCGATGACTTGGCAATAAAATGCACAAAGCATGACAGCATGATATGTACTACTCTTGTTAACGGCGACAATTCCAAAAAGGCGTAGAGAGTCATGTAGCGGAAAGGTCTGTCAGGTGGGCTCGGACAGGGCCTCGGGGAGCTTGTTTTAGCTTGGTTCCCGAGCGAACCTTTAGCGATCTAACAGAGAAAGAGCGAGGGATAAAACAGCTCTCCACGTGGAGTGAGCACGGCCGCTGGAGCCGTGCGAACGTCCCTGGGAGAGACCACCTGACAGACTTTGCCGAAGTCATTTCCTTTTACACCCGAAGGTTTAGCATAGTTACCCTTTGACAATCGGGCGACGGCGGTGATATTATCATTAGTTATATGGTTACAAAAACACATTCCCATCAGCTTAGAGCCGTTTTTGCGGCGGTGCTTGTGATTTTTTGTGCGAGCAATGTTTCCTCATCCGGGGTCCCCAGGTATCATAAGGAGGTACTGGATAACGGAGCTACCGTAGTGGCCGCACATATGAGCGATTCTTCCCTTGCGACCGTCCAGATACGTGTTCTTTCGGGGCTTTCCAATGAAGGGGAATATGCGGGGACAGGTATATCCCATTTCATGGAACACATGATATTCAGAAGCCTGCAAACAAACGGCGATACCCCCTTAAGAAAAGCGGTAAAGACCATGGGCGGAAGCATAAACGGCTCAACCGGGCAGGATTCGGCAGAGTACCACATTACCGTGCCAAAGGAAAATTTCCGTTCCGCGATGAAGCTTCTCACGGAAATGGTAATGAAACCCGCGTTAGACGAAGAAGGCGTCGAGATGGAAAGGGATGTTATCTTAAAAGAGATGAACATGATAGATGACAATCCTTCAGGGAAACAGTTGAGACTGCTTTTTGAAAGGGCGTATAGAAGGCACGTGTACAGATACCCCATAATCGGGCATAAGGAGCTTTTTCTTGAGCTTGAAAAAGAGGATCTGGAAAGGTATCACTCCTCGGTATATACTCCTGACAGGATAGTTTTGGGAGTGGCCGGAGGCGTTCTGCCGGAAGAAGTTTTCCGCGCCGCCGGAGAAGATCTTGGCGGTTTCAGCAGAGCTTTTCCCTGGAATGTCTCAATTGCCGAGGAACCAAAGCAGACCGTCCCGGATATTTTTGTTACAAGCGCGGATGTTGACCTTGGGTATTTCGCCATAGGGTTCCATTCGGTAAGTATTTATTCCGACGATGTTTATCCGCTTAGTATAGCCGCTTCCATACTGGGTTCCGGTGTGGATTCTTTGCTGTATAGGGAACTGGTACGGGAAAAACAGCTTTTGCATTCGGTGAACGCATTTAACCTCACTCCAGGCTATCCCGGGCTTTTTGTCATACAAGGTACATGTGAGCCGGAAAATCTGGAAGAGGCTCGTACGGAGATATTCAAGATGATAGAATGCCTTATGAGCAAAGGGGTGGGTGATGACGATCTTGAGAGGGTTAAGAACATGGCGGTTTCTTCATATTTGAGATCCCATGAAAGTACGCGCAGCGTCGTCTCCTCAATGACAAGTTCAAGCATCCTTACCGGCGGCCCGCATTTCTTTGAAAATTATGTTGAGAAAATAAGGGGCGTTTCACCCGGAGACGTAAAAGAGGCCGCCCTTAAATATCTTACAGTTTCGAATTCCACCACCGCGTTCACGGTACCTGAAGAGATCAAGGAATATCTGGAACCGGGCCGATATGAAGATATCAGCCCGGAGGAAAAAGTTCACGGTATCGAGGAAATGGTTCTTGATAACGGACTTCGGATAATAGCTAAAAGGAACGGATCTTTGCCGCTGGTCTC
>JBAYES010000080.1:0-6583 GCA_041667545.1 Candidatus Omnitrophota bacterium
AATTAGCCATAAGGGGATCCTCCTTGTGTTTATTGGGTTTCAGAAGATTCAATTATAGCACAAGTTCTTGGATCCCTTTATTTTTTATGGTTTCTTACCGTTTTTCCCCGGACAGCAATGAAATACTAATGTTCATGAATTGTATTATTTCAAAAGAATATTCAGAGAAAGGGTTATGAGAAATTAAATCCTCGCCTAAAAAAAATATTGACATTTGAACGAAATATAGTAAACTATAAAATTTTAGCATACTATATTTTGGAGGCGCATAGTGTTTGTTGAACGGGACGTACCCTTAAGAGAAAGAAAACAAGCAAAAACCAAGGTTAATCTGGCTAAGGATTTCTTAAAAAGCCTTACAAAGCAAAGATACGAAGATATATCGATTAAAAGTATCTGTGAAAAAGCAGAAGTCTCAGAAGGGACATTTTACAATTACTTTCCGCAGAAGGCAGACTTGTTCAACTATATAATCAGCTTGTATTACAAAAGGAATATTTGGGAAACAGACAGAAAAGAGTCCAGAGAAGATCCCGTGAAATGGACTGAAGCATATTTTTATAACATTGTGAATATGGTGATAGATCTCGGAGACTTGTCTAATGAAATCTTCGCGAATATGATAAGGGAGCGTTCCAAACCAAAAAAAATAAATATCTCAGTATTAGAGTTCTTATATATGTTCCCGGATGTGAAAGGTGAATGGACTTTTGATGAAATACCTCAAGAAGGTTCTCGAGAAGATTGCTTGGATGAAATAACCGAGAAGATCGTCTCCAAGAAAATATGTAAGAAAGATATAAAAAGTCAGGATATGGCGGCCTATTTAAAATCAATGCTCGGAGGGATATCCTTTCTGAGGATATTGTATGAAGACGAGAATATTAACGATATCGTGAAAAAGCAATTGTCTATTTTTTGGGATGGGATAAAAAATGAAAATCATTAAAAATAAAAGGGAAAAAGTTGTTTTTATTCTTGCTTTGTTTGTCATCGCGCTGGCATTCGAGGTAAGCACGGGCGCGATTGATATGCCGGCATCCAGTTTAAAAATAAGCATGGATGAGTCGATAGAATCGGCTCTGGGGAGTATGGAAGATATCAAGGCCAGGGAGGTTCAGGCAGAAAAGACATATCACAAATATAGGGAGACACAGGCGTTACGGTATCCGGATCTTGTCGGGCATGGTGAGTGGACAAATAACGCTAGATATCCAGTAAACCAGAGATATCCCGCGGGGGGTATAAGTGACTATGAGTTGGGAATAGGGGCTGTTTTAAGACAGGTTGTATGGTCGTTTGGAAGGATATCATCCGCGGTAGAGGCAGCCGAAAAAAGTTTAGAGATAAGCAAATTAGATGTACAGGTTAAAAAAGCTGATGTTATTTATCGGGCTAAGGTGTCGTATTTTACGCTTATTTTTGCTCAGAGAGGGTTGGATATAGTTCTCGAGTCATATCAGAATAGTCTGGACAATAAGAAAATACTGCAAGACCGTTCAGTTATGGGAAGGGTGTCGCGAAAGGATAATATTAAGATAGAGGCGGATATAGCGGCCAGAGTGCCGCTTGTAACAAATGTGAAAGCGGATATTATTTCCGCGGAAAATACTTTAAAAAGGATAATGGGGCTGGATTTTGACACTGAAATAGAGATCACAGATACTTTTGAAGAGAATTATAGCGAGAAGGAATATGACGAACTTGTGCGATATTTATGGGAAAAGGAACCAACATTGAAAATGTTGGAAGAAAACATTTCTTTGCAAAATACATTGATCAAGGGGGAGATGTCCGAATATCTTCCGAATATTTCCGCTTTTGCTACCTGGGATTATATGGGTAGAAGTGATCAGGCAAAAGACTGGTACGTGGGAAAAGAGAGACTTATGGACCATTTTGGGACAATAGGCCTTCAACTCGAAATCCCCATTTTCGACTGCGGCAGGGTAAGCGAAAAGATAAAACAGGCCCAGAAAGAAAAGGAAAAAGCTGTTCTGGAATTTGAGAAGGTGTCGAGGGACCTTGCTCTTGAATTAAAGAATGCCGTATCGGATTACAATGAGTATGTTAAAACCCTTCAAGCAAACATAAAATCTGTTAATTTGTCTGAAAAATCATTTAAACTATTCCAAGATTTTTTTCGTACAGGGCAGGTAACGCTTTTAGAGCTTAATGACGCAGAGCTTTCTCTTGCCAATCAGAAACTTGCCAGGGATACGACACTGTTTAATTTGAATGTCACGCTTGCCAGAATAGAAAGATTGATAGCTGAAGGAGTTGATACATGAACCTGATGAAGGCCGGAGCAAGGATATTTTTATACATTCTCTGTATAGTGAGCCTGGTAGTATCTGTGATAATACGACGGATAGAGGTGAGTAAGGAACGCGCGGCCGAAGCTACAAGTTATATTGTTGAGGTCGAGAAATATGGCAAACCTGTTACGGTGACAACAATTAAGCCGTCTGTATTTGAGATGAAGGAAAAATTCACAGTTGTGCCTGTTTCCGAAAGAAAGTTCGAAGGGTTTGTAACCAGAAAAATAGCTTCTGGTTTAAGGGAAGGGCAGGTTGTTACCGCGTTGCATGGATGCTCCCGTAATACGGGCAGGATAGTTTATATTAGTTCCGAAATGGATATGATGGCGGGATTATACAAAGTGGAGATCGAGTTTAATGAGGCCATATTGTGTGAAAAAGGAAAATTGCTAGTGGAAACCAGAATAGGCAGGGAAGAAGATGTTATAGAGATCTCGAATGACGTTTTATATAGTGACCGGGGAAGATTTTATCTTTGGAAGTTAATAGACGATAAGGCCTACAAGGAAGAAGTCATATTGTCCGCGAGGAACGGGTACAGTTCTATTGTTAAGGAAGGGCTCAAAGGGGATGAGATAGTTGTTGTTACAGGACAGTCACAGTTGGTAGAAGGGGACAGGGTAAGAGTGATAAATTCAAAAGACAACAAATATATGGAGAAATAATGCTGGAATTTTTCGTTAAAAGACCCGTGACTACAATAATGTTCGTTCTTATCTTTGTTGTGCTCGGGTTTGTCGCCTATATTGATCTTCCGATAGAAGAGTTGCCCCAGGTGGACTTCCCGATTGTGACAGTAAGTGTTGTATATCCGGGAGCTACTCCTCTTGAAGTGGAAACCCAGGTTATAAACAAAATAGAAGAAGAGGTGTCAGAGATAGCGGATCTTAAGAAGATACGGAGCGATAGTTACGAAAGTCTCGGGTTCATATTTATAGAATTTGAACTTGGTTCTGACGTTAATATTAAGTCCATAGAAGTAAAGGACAAGGTGGAAGCTATACTCAACGAATTTCCCGACTCCATAGAAAAGCCTCTGATCGAAAAGTACGATCCCCTCAAAGAGCCCGTGATCGATCTCGCTTTTAAAAGTGATCGCCATGACGGTAAAGATCTTTATGAGTACGCGGATAAAAAGTTAAAGGACCTATTTTCCTCTATTTCTGGGGTTGCCAGTGTTGATGTGTCAGGAGGAAAGGAGAGGCAGATCAATGTTTTCGTAGATCCGGTACTTATGAAACAGTATTACGTTACTATCTATGACGTTATAAACAAGATCAGGGCCAAGAATTCGAATATACCCGGCGGGTTACTTGAAAAACGGGATTCGTCCACCAGCATAAGGTTTGTGGGGGAATTTGCTGACGTTGACGAGATCTCAGAAATGATAATTACATCGGCCGATGGTATAAGTTTTCCCCTGAAAGAAATAGCTACTGTGGAAGATGGATATAAAAAAGTTGATTCTATAGCCAGGTTCAACGGGGATGATATAGTAGCGCTTTCCATATCCAAAGTGTCAGATGGCAATGCCGTTGAGGTAGCGAAAAACGTCCGAAAAAAAATTCCTGAGATAAACAAAGATCTTCCCGAAGGTATGTTCCTTGAAGTTGCAAGCGACAGTACGGAGATCATCATTAGTGAGACTAGTTCCACGGTAAATAATATCTTTTTGGGAATAATCCTTATGATAATCATTCTGTACCTGTTTACCGGTAGGGGGAGGATAACATTTATAGCGGCAATAGTTATTCCGGCGGCTTTGATATCGACCATGTTTTTGGTGAAAGCGTCTGAGTTTACCATAAACACCATGACCCTTCTCGCTCTAGCGACCTGTATGGGGACGCTTGTGGCTAATGCTGTTGTTATAATAGAGAACGTGATAGTTCATTTGGGGAAAGGGCAGAGCCCTGAAGAGGCGGCTGTTTCCGGCACAAAAGAGGTGGCGATGGCTGTTTTGGCGGCTACCGGCACAAACCTTGTTGTGTTTACACCGATAGCTTCAATGGGTGGAATTGTGGGACAGTTTTTTCGGCCTTTTGGAATGACCGTTGTTTTTGCCACGCTTTTTTCTCTTTTAAGTTCCTTTACTCTTACGCCCATGTTATGCGCTTTGTTGCTTAAAAGAAACGCGAACGTGGATAACGGCAGTTTTTCTTTTAATCCTCTGAAATGGGTAACGGATGGGGTTGAAAGATGTATGGAATTCATTAAAAGCGAATACAAACGCATTTTTGATAATACCTTCAAACACCCCTTGTTAACAATTGTATTTATGTTCGTACTTTTATGGTCGCTGCGTTTTGTTATGCCGTATATCGATAATGAATTCAGACCCAGCTATGACCAGGACATAATATACATGGAAGCTATAATGCCGCAAGGATCCACGATCGACAGGACCTTTGATGTAGCGGAAAAGCTGGAAAAAAGGATATCCGAGGTGCCGGAGGTTGAATCATATCTTACGACCATAGGTGAGAACGGGGTTGAAAATTGCACCATGAAAGTGAATCTTGTCCCACTTTCAGACAGGAAAAGAAGCGATGAGGAGATCATGAATGAACTTCTTCCTTTTTGCGCGGCCATACCCGATTCCGAGATCTTTTTAACTAGAGAAAGCGGCGGAGGATACACTGATGTTACGGTAAATGTTTACGGGACTGATTACGATAAACTTATAGAGTTATCCGGGATCCTGAGGAGAAAGATGGAGGAAACTGGATTTTTCAGGTCGGTCGAATCATCATATAAGACCCCGAAAAATGAGATACAATTTATTCCTGATCAGAAAAAACTTACAGAATATGGGGTTGAGAACAGCTTGTTGGGGTATATACTTCGCTCCTCGGTATACGGTGATGATTCTAATATTTTCAAGGAAGAAGGCGAAGAATACAAAATAAACGTGGAAATGGATAGGGAATACAAGAAGCATTTCGATGACATAAAGGAAATCAGCATTATATCGCGTAGTGGTATGATTCCCATAACAGAGCTGGGAGATGTGAGATATGCCAGGTCGGTACCTTCTATAAAACACAGGGATGGGGAGAGGATCATACAGCTCGGGGGAACTCTTTCAAAAGGGGCTCTGGGATATGTCACGGAGCTGTTAGACAAGTCTTTTTCTGAAGTTGATTTTCCCTCGGGATACGGATACAAGTACGCGGGAATGAGTGAGTACGGTGATGAAGCGCAGAGAGAAGTCGGAAAAGCTTTTTTACTCGCGGTTATTCTTACTTATATGCTCTTATGCGCTATACTCAATTCTTTCACATATCCTATAGCGATAATAATGTCGATCGCTACATCTTTTATAGGGGTATTCCTGATGATGTTCTTTACCGGGAACAGCACTAACATAGCCTCTATGCTCGGGATGGTCATGCTTGTTGGACTGGTCGTTAATAACGCTATACTTATGTTGGATTTTACATTGCTCAAAATGGGAGAGGGAATGCCGGCCAAAGAAGCGCTTTGGTATGGCGTTTCACAAAAATTTAAAGCTATTATTATGACATCAATTGCCGTTGTTCTTGGAGTCATGCCGCAAATGTGGTCAGCAAGTATTTTAAAAACGTCCATGGGCGCCGTTATGGTAGGAGGCATGTTAGCTTCTATCGCATTTACTTTTCTTTTTACCCCGGTCGTATTTTGGTACATAGCACGCCTTATCGATCTCACAAGAAAAGGAGCCAGACCTTGAATATAGAAACTAATTGATCATATACCCTCCACGATAAATCCCATTGACTCAAGGGAGGCCTTTCAGATTACGTGTCGAACATTGTTTCTATTACATAACCAGTCTTGGAGGTGACCGTAAGTCTGTTCATAAGAGACTAGTACTCTAACGCTTCTTGTGTGATGGGTAAAGCTTTCTTAACTTTATTCTTGCATTTGTCGTTGTAAAACGCCAATCTATAGTTTTCTCCATATTATTGTTCCGTTTTTTCTTCCACGCGCATATTGCTCGCCTTAATACTTTTTGAGCACCTCTTTTCTTCGGACTATCGTAATACCAGTTATCCACTATATCTTCGCTGAATCGGAGCGTTATATCTGATGAGCGACAATTATAAATACCGGCCAACGACAATTATAATTACCGAAAATGGCTGATCTGGAATAGTCTGTTTAGACTGAAACAAGAGGAGGTCTAAATGGTTACAGATCAACAGGTAAGGAGGTTGAGGATGCTGGTAAACGGAGAGAAAAACAAAGAGGTTTCGGCGGCGAAGGCGGGGATGACAGCA
>JBAYES010000081.1:0-6508 GCA_041667545.1 Candidatus Omnitrophota bacterium
TTCCTCGCAACGACGGAATAAAAGTCCATTTTGCATCACCCTTTTTCATTTTAATATAGTTGGTTCTGGCTCCTACTATTAGAGACGGGTAAAAGGGGTGAAATTCTTTCACTTTTTTGTATTTAATATTGTCCCTGGAATATGGAAAAAGGGGATTCTACAGAATGGTGAAAGAAGTCTTGAGAGACGTTAATCCTTAATTTGAGACTTGACCCCTAATGGAATTTGCTTTATTTGGAAGTTGCAAGTATACTCTAAACAATTTTACGGAGGGGAAGGGGTAAGGGGTATTATGGTTATTATTAAAGTTAGCACTCGTATAGGGGTTGATCCTGACAGGGTTTTTGATGTGGTCAGGAATATTCATGAGCACACGTCTAATATCGGGGGTGTAAAGAGCATAGAGAAGATAGAAAGATCCCCGAATAGTTTTGCAACCAAATGGGAAATAGATTTTGACGGAGCTCCTTTTTCTTGGGTGCAGGAGGAGATCGTATATAAGAGCACCCGCACGATGCTGTTCAAGTCTGTAGAAGGGGATTTTTTTATATATTGCGGAGAATGGATAGTTGAACCGCAAAAAGACGGGTCCAGTTTGCTCAAGCTGGAAGCCTATTTCAACTGGGGAGCGCCCAACATGGAGAAGCATGTGGGGAAGATACTGGAAAGAAAAGCGAACAAGGCTCTTAAGGGGCTTGTTTTGGCTATAAAAAAGGCGGTTATGAAGGCAAATGGATAAATTTGGTTTTGTCATACATCCTATAGATTCAGGGCTGATAACCAGGTCTTTTAATGAACCGGGGCTCGATTTTATGGAGCCCGGCGCGCTTTATGGTAAAAGAACGGTGGAGAGGACATTGAGATGGCTTCCGCCCTTTAAATGTGCGGACATAACGGGTGTGAAATCAAAAACGGGCAAGTGTATCGAGGGGTTTTTCATATTCTGCCCGCTGATACCCGAACAGATGCTCAACATGGACCAGCAATTTGTGCTCCGGAAAGTCGTGGAATCTTGTGAGCTGGCTGAAAAACTGGGAGCGAATATGGTGGGGCTGGGAGCTTATGTCTCTCAGGTGGGAAGAAAAGGGGCCCAGGTTGACAAAAGAACAAAATTGCCGGTTACGATAGGCACTTCTTATACGATAGCCGTTGCTGTCGCGTCTACCCTTAAAGCGGCAAGGGATGTTGATTTTGATCTGTCAACCGCGAGTATCGCGATAGTCGGCGCGAGCGGAGGTATCGGGAGTATATGCGCTCGCCTAATAGCAGGTGAATGCCGCGAGCTCATACTTACGGCGCGTAACGAAACAAGACTGGACCAGATAGCCGGAATATTGCGGAAGGAATCCAAAACAAAGTTGACCGTGACCACGGATGTCAGAAAAGCGGTAAGGATGGCGGATATCATCCTGTTCTCCACAAATGATCCGAATCTTCTTATAGGAGAAGAAGACCTAAGGCCCGGGGCGATAGTCTGCGATATATCGGTGCCTAAGAATGTTTCTGAAGAAACGGTTATGAAGAGGGAAGACATAATAGTGATCGATGGGGGTATAGTGAGCCCTCCCGGGGATGTGAATTTTAATTTTTATTATGGTCCTCCGCCGGGATTGGCATATGCCTGCGTCGCGGAAACCATGATCCTGACGCTGGAAGGCAAATTCGAAAGTTACTCCATAGGAGGGAACGTTACAATAGAGAAAGTTATGGAGATAAGCAGTTTGGCCGAAAAACACGGTTTCAAAGTGGCCGAATTCAGGAGTTTTTACGGAGATATCACAAAGAGCAGGATAGAAAAAACCAAAGCGGCCATAAAGAAAAGAAAAAAACATGCGGAGAGTAAGGCTTGAAATATTCATGCATGTTCCCACAATGGGTTTTTTGGAGCAGTTTAACGCGAGCAAGTTTGTTTGCTGCTGTGAGGGGTTATGCGGAAAATGTTTTTGACATAGCCAGGAACCCTACATCAAAACAAAAAACAGTCTGGTTCTAAAATGACAGTTTACACCGTAAGTTCACTGCTTGCTTTTTTGGTATGTCTTTTTCTGGTATTGGTGGTTGTCCTCCAAAAAAACAAATCCCAAGCACACAGAGATTTTGTTCTAGTTACACTTTTTACAGGAATTTGGTCTTTGTTCCCTGTCTCCACGGTTATTTTCCCTTCAGAAAAGGCGACACTCCTCCTGGTTAGGGTGGTCTATCTTTTCGCGGTATTAGCGGTGCCGGCATTTTTAAAATTCGGCCTTACAATAGTGGAATCCAGTGAAAAGCGGCATGAGAGGTCGGCTGTCAGGATAGCCTTCTTCTCGGCTTTTTTATTCCTTCCGTTCCTTTTTTCACGCTTACTTATAGCGGGAGTTAGGACATATCAGCCATACTCCATTCTTGTGCCGGGGCCCTTATTCCCGGTATTTATAGGCTTTTTTCTGATTATATGCGTGTACACTTTTCTCAAGATGCTTAGTTTTTTTCGGAAAGCTACGGGGCATAAAAAAAACCAGGTAAAGTATGTTTTTACAGCTTATTTTTTGGCGTTTTTAGGGGGAATGATCCACTTTGGGACGGCATATGGATTGAGAGAAGTTTTCCCGCACGATATCTTTATTGTCTGTTGTATGACCATCCTGGCGTATGCCATAGCCAAGAACAGGCTAATGGATATAAGGATAGTAGCCGCGAGAGCGATGGCGTTTCTGTTGGCCTATATCCCGATCCTTACTGTCCCGTTCATTATCGCCTTAAGAGGAAAAACATTCTTTGAACATTATTTTGGGGAGTACTGGTGGATTTTTCCTATGATAATCTCAACTATTCTTGCCCCGGCTGGCCTGCGTGTATACCAATATATCAAAGTACGGGCTGAAAGGGCCATACGATCCAAAAAACTTGTATACCTGCAGGAAGTCAGCGATTTTCTTGAGGACGTTAAAGGGGTAAGAGGGCTTGATGAACTGGTTGGAATGATTTTGTCGAAAATGTCGGAGCTTGTCCGAGTTGATTACACGGGCTTGTATCTGCGGGATAAGAAAAAAGGCGTTTTCTCGCTGGAGGAGGCAGGTAAGAAGAATGAGGATGAAAGCGTAACTGCCCACACCGAGATCTCCGAAGATAACGCGCTCATCAGGCTGCTCATAAAGGAACATAAACCTCTCGTCAGAGAAGAGTTAAGGTTTGAGGCGACGGGGGGGAGGTCGGAACTTGTAAAAGAAGCCGAAATTGAGATGAACAATATAAACGCCTCGGTCGTGATCCCCTCTTTTCATCACAAAAGTTTGATAGCGGCTATTGTTCTCGGGGAACAGATTTCATATGAGCCTTATGAAAACGAGGATATAGATGCTTTCAATGATCTCGGAGTAAATATCGGCATGGCGATAAAGAACGCGCTTTTTGTTGAAGACCTTAACAAAACTCACGCTAAACTTTTGAAATCACAAGAAGAAGCAGTACGTCAGGAAAACCTTATTTCGCTTGGTTATATGGTAACGAACCTTTCTCATGAACTCAGGAACCCGATGCATGTTATATCCGCTAATATCGAGGAAATGCAGGATGTTCTGGAGATGGATATAAAAAAAGACGATCTTGATGATAAGACCAACGAGGCGATAAACTATCTGAAAGAAAAGATGGGAAAGGCCTATGAGCGCGCCGAGAAAACTCGGAAAATGCTCGACTCGATAATGGACGCTATCAGAGAAAAAGGGCAGAAGTTTGACGATATTGACCTGAAAGAGATGATAGACGAAGTCATTACGAGGGTGGCGCCGTACACAAAGGGCGGAGCTATAACGGTAACTAACGAGATACCCGAGGGTTTTCCTCATATGAGCGGAGACCGCGTTATGATGGAACAGGTGTTCGTTAATCTTATAACCAATGCCACGCAGATGTTCGAGGTTTCGGGAAAAGGTGATAAGGTAAGCGTTAGAGCGCAAGAAGATAGTGATATGATCAGGATTGAGGTTTCAGATAATGGGCCGGGTATCCCCGAATATGACCTTGAAAGGATCTTTGAACCGTTCTATACTACCAAGGATAATCTTTTTGCTTATGCCGAGGGCAAAAGTAAGGGGACCGGTCTGGGACTTATGATAACGCAGCAGACCGTGAGAAAACATAGGGGAAGGATATGGGCCGAAAGCGTTGCCGGGGAAGGAGCGACATTTTTTATGGAGTTCCCCAAGATAGTTCAAGGAGAGAGGAATGGAAAATAAAAGACTTTTGGTTGTGGATGACGAGGCGGATGTGTGTGAGAGCCTTAAAAGCTTTCTTGGCAGAAGAGGGTATGAGGTAACTATAGCCGTAACCGGACTTGAGGCAGTTGAAATATTGGAGAAAGAAACATTTCCGGTGGTCCTGCTTGATCTGAAAATGCCTTATTTTGACGGATGGCAGGTCTTAAGGGCTGTAAGGCCGAAACATCCGGATTGCAAATTCATAGTCGTGACGGGGTTTATAGAACCCGCGACCAATTCTTCCGCCGGGACCGAGGAAGAGCTCCGGCAGTTAGGAGTTCATGACTTCATTCTTAAACCTACCAAGATGAAAGAGATCTATGAAATGCTTGAGGAAATGTACAAATGACGGCAGGGGAAGGGATCCTCTTGATCGTGCGGGAAATAGTATGGAAAAGATGAATCTTATGAGAGAATTGTTCCACGGTATACCGAATCGCCTTAATGCGGTAAGCATAATATCTTTCACTTCGGCCGATATTCTGGAAGGGTCCGTTAATGGCCGACCGGGCGAAAAAAATAAAGGTGAAATTTTAGAAAAAATCCGATCCAATATGAAGATGATAGATGACGCCTACAGAGCCTGTATTTCGGATATAGAGCTATTGGAAGACACGGTTTTACCCGAATTTGTAAACAAAGATGACGCCGAGAGAGATTTCGAGGCGATAAACGGGAACCTTTCTGAAATTAAAGGTTTAATGGAAAAGTCGAAGAAGGCATTGGAAGATATCGGTGACGGAGAGAAAGATGATCTTATCCTGAATTTGACCGGGGTCCTTTATACATTTGAAAATATTTCCGCCGACGCGGCCAGGCGCATAAGCGGGCTAAAGAAAAAATTGATAGAGATGGGAAAGTATTACAAGTAGGAAAAGGAGAGGGTATGAGCTCAAAAAAAATATTATTATGCGACGACGATGAAAGAATAACACATACCCTTGAGGGGTTTTTCCTGGCGAAAGGATACGATATGGCCACGAGTTTTACGGGAGAGGACGCGATTGAAAAGGTATCCAGCGACAGGCCCGATCTTGTCATTATGGACCTGAAACTCCCGGGTATGAACGGCGCGGAAGTATCAAGGAAGATAAAGGAATTGAAACCTGACACAAAGATCATAGTTCTTTCGGGTTTTAGGGAAGAATACTCTGAAGAGCTCGCGAAGATCCCGGTAGAGCATGTAATGGAAAAGCCGATCAATATGAGAGAGCTTACACAGACCATTTCTGATATGCTCGCGGGACGGACCTTCGCGGAGAAAGATAAAGTTCCGGGAACGCCGAAGGCGAGGATTCTGATGCTTGAACCAAAACCGGAAACGGCGGCGCGGGTCAAAGAATATTTTTCAGATCGCGCCTCAAGCGGCGGAGAATATGACATAGAGGTCTCTTCTGACAGTTCTGATCTTAGAGAGAAAATGAAAACTTTCGGGCCGGATATTCTTCTCATATCCGTAAATGATGAGAACGCCGGAAAACTGGTCGCTGATTTGATGAAGAGCGGCGAGAGAGAGGTGCCCCACATGATGATATCTGCCGGATTGGAGGCGCATAAAATAGCGAAAAGGGTAAAAGAAATGTGCCATGAAAAAGGAATGGTCAAATGACGCTCGGTCCGGAGAAATAAAGGACGGGACTGAGTCTCGCCGTGGAGTCTTTCAGGAGATTACTAATCGTTGGAAATGAAAGTCAAAGAGGTTTCCGTGTCGGATGTTTTGATGAAACCGTTTTCGTCGGTCCATGAAAATATTATGCGCATGACTTCTCCTGTGGCGGGGATGTGCCGGTACACGTAATAGTTCGCTTTTTGATCCATATCGTTCCATACATTTCCGCCGTCCAGAGAGACCAACATGTTGATAGAGCCCGGCGGGATATCTTTTCGTATTTCCATCATCCGATCCGCGAGGTCATTTTCGTAAAAGGTGAATTTCTCGCCTTTTTTCACTTCTCTCCATCTATTCAATGTAAATTCAGGCGTGTCCGAGGAATAGGCAGGGAAGCCGGGACAAAGCAAGCATAATATCAGTAAGACAAAAATAAATGATCTTTTCATGAGAAAAATCTCCTTTTCATTTCCGGCATATACTAAAGTAATACCCGTGGCTTTGGTGAAAGTCAAGTTTGATGTAAGAGTACAGCCACAACGATACAAGGGGCTGGTGTTCCCGGAGAGGGCGTTGGACGACCGAGCGATAAAATGAAAAGACCTACCCACAAAGTCGGGTTACAATGTACGAAAAACTCTGGAGGTGGTCAAAATGGAAA
>JBAYES010000082.1:0-6434 GCA_041667545.1 Candidatus Omnitrophota bacterium
CGCGGTGGGAGTCTTAACGGTGAAACTCGATCCGGGCTTGAGATTAGCGAATTTCGCGAAGACCGAACCGTTGGGAAGATCTAAAAGAGCTTTTCCCACGGTTGTTATCGAATTCTCCCGCACTCTTACCAGGTTAAGGCCTTCTGAGTCGAACACAATGTCGACATTTGAATTCCTTCCGGTTTTGATGATAGCTTTTTCCATAAGCTTCATTCCCACCCATGGCCTTATCCAGATCCCGTCGCCATTAGTGTCTGCCTGCACATCGCCTTTCATGTTCACAATGGCCACTTCGTAGATGGCATCTACGCTCGCCAAAGAAGAACTCGAAAATGAAAAAACAAGAACCACTACCATCAGGCACAGAAACGATCTCCGCATAACTGCATATCTCCTTTTATGAATTGGTTATATGAGAATATACCCACCGAAAGGATATCATAGATCCGGCAAAGTGTCAATGCTGGGGTAGTCAGAAATGTTGGGTTGATCAGGAGTAGCCCCATCGGCCGTAATGCGTCTTTTCCGGCCGCGGGTTGGGCTCAGAACTGCCGCGTTTCGGACTTGATGAATGTTTTTTACAAAAAAGTTTTTACGCCAAGTTCCTCCGGAGCGTCGGTGAGAGTTACCGCGCCGTATTCGCCCGTTGATAAAATACGGGCTTTTGAAGTTTCGGAGACCTTTAATAAGGCGCTGTTCATCCTGGCTCCGCGTTCATTGGTCACGATAAGGTATTCGGGATCCGCGTACCGTAAAAACTCTTCTACTACAGCCCTCTCGCCAAGCCCGCCTCCGTGATGCGGGACTTTCATTAAGTCCGCTCCCAGTTCTTCCCCGTACATAAGTATGTCTTTTAGCGCCGGTGATTCCGCGTCGGCGGAAAATAACAATCTTCTCCCCCTGAATGTAACCACCTTGAGTACGACAGAATCGTTATTTGCCGTCCCATAATACCCGCCTCCCGGAGGATTAAGGACCCTTATATCGGCAAATGGGAATCCTTTTATCCTGTCGCCTTTTCTGACCTCTATGCGGGAGATCTTCTTTTCTTTCACTTTCGCGAGTATGTCCGAAAAAACGCGGGGGGGCTTCCTGTCCGGGCGGGTCCCGGCATCTATTAGGGCGCCCACCTTAAAATTATCCAGAATAAAAGGAAATCCTCCCATATGATCTTCATGCGGATGCGTAATTACCGCGCAATCTATTCTGCGTATGCCCCTCCGCGCGAGATACGGGGCTATCACATCTCTTCCTGAGTCTTTCCCCGTGCCTTTTCCCGCGATGCCGGCATCTATCATCATTACACCGCCGTCCGGGAATTCCAGAAGCGAGGCGTCCGCCTTGCCCGTATGAAAAATGGTTATGCGCGTGTCTTTCGGGGGCACAAGCGACACTTCTTTCCAGACGAAAAGGTTTGCCGCGAAAAGAAGAACAATAACAAGGTATATCCTTTTCGGACGATTTTTGAACGCGAGGACAGCCGCCGCAAGAACGCCGTAAAACCCGGCTATAAAAACCGCTCCGGGCGGCGCCACTCTTATAAAAGCGCCCGGCAAAGAGGCAATAAAACCCAGAGTTCTCATAAGAACATTCACAACTCCGTTCATGATAGAGGCCGAGACTTCTGCAAAAAAATTAAAAAAAGGCGCTTCGGGCAGAATGGCGACAATAGCCGAAAGTACGACCATAAGAAAAAGCGCCGGAACGGCGAAGATATTGGCCGGGACGCAGGAAGGCGTGATCATGTTAAAATAAGCGGCTATAACAGGCATACCTCCGATGAAAACCGCCGAAGACACAGAGACCGCCGTAAGAAAATATGTCTTTGCTCTTCCAATAACACTTCCGTTGTTTTGTTTCCCGCCAATACCCAGGAAATGCGACGTAAGCGGAGTGAGTACGACTATGGAGATAACCGCGGCGTAAGAAAGAATAAACCCGGGACGAAAAAGCTGGCCGGGATAAGCGAAAGTAATAATGAAAGCGGAAACCGCAAGAGCGTTCACAATATCGGGTTTTCTCGAGAAAGAATAGCTTAAAAGAATCAGGCATCCCATTACGGCGGCGCGCAGGGATGAAGGACTGCATCCGGTAAAGGCGGCAAAACCCAAGATCCCAAGAGAAGCAAGCATATTGCTCAACGGCCCGGAAAGACGCATAGCCCTGAAAACGCTAAGAAAAATAAACGCGGCTATTCCCACGTGAAGACCGCTGACGGCAAGAATGTGCATTGTGCCCGTCCGGACAAGCACATCCCGCATTTTCCCGTCAACTCCGGTGCGAATACCCAGCGCGACAGATCCGGCCGCGCCGAGGGCCGGCCCGGAAAGATACTTTTTAAGTTTGATTTCGGATCTTTTTCTTAAATATGATAAGAAACGCCTGAAAGCCGTAATAGGGTCTTTCCCGCTGCCGGTTATCCCGAATATATCATTCTTCGAAGAAGAAAAACGGGCTCTTACCCCCGTTTTATAGCTCATTATTCTGAAGTCACGGCCTGCCGGATTCATGTTTTTCGGAGGAAGAGAAAGTTTTCCCGACATTACCACCCTGTCGGCAAAACGGGGATCCTTTTTGCCGGGAGAGTAAATTACGGCTTTTATCCTGCCCGTCGCGTTCATTTCGTTTTCTTCCAGGATGATCTTTTTGAGTTCAAGATCGAAAGAGATGCTTTCATACCGGTGAGAACTAAAGTTTAAGGGATTTGAGGCAACCACTCCGTAAATAACGGCTTGTCTGGTATCTTCATCC
This sequence comes from Candidatus Omnitrophota bacterium, assembly GCA_041667545.1. Classification (GTDB taxonomy): domain Bacteria; phylum Omnitrophota; class Gorgyraeia; order Tantalellales; family Tantalellaceae; genus SLID01. The sequence goes on from JBAYES010000082.1 coordinate 2,752, forward strand.
AGAAAATTGCGTATATCTCCCGGCGTGAGACCCGAGGCCGAGACATACCTTGTAATGCCCATAAAAAAGAAAAACACAGCTATAAGAACGTAGAATGTCCGGGACGAACGAAAGACCGACAGTGACAGGAAGAGAAAAAACGCTTGAATGAATATAAGCATTGGAACACGAAATGTAATCGTCTCATGAGGCAGCATGCCGGCTGAAAAGACTCCGGCTATGAAGGACAGGAACGGCAGGAACAGGGGCCTGGCAAAAAAACTTCGCATAATATTTTCCCGGTTAGGCGGAACCTGTTAATCAATCTTTACGTACTCCCGCATTTTCTCAAGTTTAGCGGGGCCTATACCTTTGACTTTTATGAGAGCCTCAACAGTGGAAAAACTGCCATATTTTTCGCGATATTCCACTATGCGGGAAGAAATAGCCGGGCCGATGCCCGGTATGACGGTTATTTCCTCGGCCGTGGCGGTGTTTACAGGTACCCTTCGGGCCTCTTTAAGGTTTTCTTCAACCTCCACCAAAGAAAGTTTTTCCTTTATTCCTCCCGACTCCACGGTTATGGAGGCAAGAGGTCTTGAGTCTCTGGCAAAAAGTATCACCGAAGCGGAAAACAAAAATATTGAAAGCGCCGCGACTATCACCCTTTCCGGCACGCTTGCTTTCCCGTTAGTAAGCTTCTTTTCCTTGTTCATTTTACGATCTCCTTTAAATACAATCAGTCATGAGGTTGCTCGGTCGCTTTGCTCCCTCGCAATGACGTGTAATCGCCATTTTGCAGAACTCTATCATTTACTTACAAGGTCCCAGTGAACAGACTTTGGGGTAATAACAAGGTCAACAACTTCAGGCCCTTTGTCTATCTCAATAACTTCAGCTTTTACTCCGCACCCCAGAAGATATCGTATGGCGCCGGCATATTTGCTTGTGGCCAGAAGCCGCCTCATCTCTTTTTCCTTTTTCGGATCATTTATGATCATCATTGAGGATCCGCCATTACCTTTGTGGCTCTTTATAAGCACTTTCATATCTCAGCCCTCCAACTTTGTGTTCTTTTACACCCCCTTGAAAAAGATTTTATCACCAAATGTGATATCCTGTCAAGGACAAAATATCACATTTTGTGTTGATTATTTAAAGGTTTTAGGGTATACTTTATATATGGATTTCTCGAAAAGTCTAAAAAATATACGAAAAGACCTTAAACTCTCCCAGCATGATCTTGCCCGGAGAATGGGCATAGCCCAATCTACGGTAGGTATGTGGGAAACAGGCAAAAGAACCCCCAAACTCGATGAAATAAAACGCCTGGCAAGAGCCCTGAATATTACATTAGACCGGCTTATCTCCAAGAACGACAAGAAGATAGAAATAACCAAAAACAGCGTATACATAGACGGCAAAGAAGTGGAAGGCCTTAACGCCATAGACGTTGAAAGAATAATAGACAATGTCAGGGTTTTTCAAAAAGATAGAAAGGTTTCCGAACAGAGCCTTTTTGACGGTAATGACAAAAAAGACCTTCCCCGCCGAAAGATCCTTATAATCGACGACGCGAAAGATATGTGCGAACTGCTTTACTCATACCTTGCCCCGCACAATTACAGGGTCTTCATTACTTTTAACGGGCAAATGGGACTTGAATATTTCAATGAAATATCGCCTGATGTGGTATTTCTCGACCTGGGCCTTCCGGATATAAGCGGCCAGGAAGTGCTTAGTATTATAAGGAAGATAAGTGATGTCCCCATAGTTGTAATAACGGCTAATCCGCGCGAAGTGGCCGACATACACCTCAAAGATCTTAAAATAGAAGGGTTCATATCAAAACCTTTTTCTCTTGAGGAAATACTTAACACTCTTAAACAGATACTGGGATGATAATGAAGAACTTTAAAAGTACAAATAAAACGGTCGATCGGAATTTCGGCATAAACATAATAGCCGTTGACGAAAACGGCAAAAGCCGGGGTATAATGTTCTCTCCCGGCAGTGAGGCGGAAGAAACCATACTTGAACCGGGAAAAAGCAAGATAACATCTTCCCGGCCCCTTCCTAAAGAGTCCAAACTGCAGATAAAGATGCTTTTTCCCGAAAGATCGGACCTGAACCTGGTTAAAGCCCACGGGACGATAAAATGGGTAAAACAGGTAAAGACTTCTGAGGGTAAATATTTTTTAATAGGAGTGCATTTCAGAGAAGCATCGTCCGAAGAAAAGGAAAAAATAACAAAACTCTGGAAGACCCGCCGAAAAGCGCAATAACCGCATCATTCCCTTTCCACTTTAATTTTGTACAGATCGTCGTTGGTGCCGGTTAACCAGAAGAATTCACATCCCCAAGCAATGTCCGTGGTCTCTTTGGTGGGGCAAGCGTCCTTAGAACCCCATCTTCCATTCTGATCTTAAACCCAATACCATAAAGCCTTCTTAACCAGAGGAGGTCAACATGAAGCGAGCGAAGTACAAACATTTTGGAGAAGCCGCGTAGCGCGGGCACATTGAGACACAGGCAGGAGCCTCTCCCCAATCTTTGACCAGTTTTAACTAAAAACGGCTTTGTTGCATAAAAGCGTGAAGAAATAATTTTTTGGAGGAAAATACTCAGAAATTTTGAAAAAAGCACGAATAACCCTATACTTTAGTTGTGAACCCAAAAGTATAAACCTCAAAAAGAGGAGGAGTTATCCGTGCAAAACCATAATACCAAAAAGAAACCCCGATATAAACTGAAAAATTGGCCCGAATATAATCGGTCTTTGATAAAACGCGGGGATATAACGCTCTGGTTCAGCGAAGATATAGTGGATAGCTGGTATTATGGTGGTCCGAAGAAAAGAGGTGCTCAAAAAGTATATTCAGATCATGCTATCAAAGTATTGCTTACTGTTCGCAACGTTTTACACTTGAGATTGAGGAATCTCCGACGCCACCTATTTTTAGCAACTGTTAAAATCATCCCAAATTCTCTTCGTGATCTGTAATCCAGCTCCGCCATCCGCCTTGAATAACTCAGTTTTTATTATTTCGCTCCGAACAACCCGCAATGGGTCCTTCCCGGACAACAACATTTCCAGCGTGCTTTTTAGTTCGGCTTCATTTCGAACCCAATAAAACCCTTTCGAAAGAACTACCCCGAATTCATTGAATTGATCAACTCTGTGGGTATAGACAATGGGTTTGCCCGTAACAAAATACTCCGGCATCATGGATGATATGTCTGAAACCAAAATGTCGCTGGTTAAAAAGGTGTCCTGATAACTACCTGTCTTATCAATCACTCTATTCGGAGAACATTCGTACTCAAACTCCATCGCAGAAAACTGCTCTAAAGACATTTCTTCGAGCTTTAAAAAATTCCGCAGGCACAGCGGATGCGGGCGAAACACAAAATCGACCTCTAAGTGATTTTTACAAAAGTTTTTAAAAAAATCTTTGTAATCAAAGAAATGACACGTACCTTCCTGTGTCCGCCAGCGGGGAGTCCAAAGAATGCGTTTCACATTCTTAGACATCCCTCTTTTCCATGCACTTCCCGTAAGCACGAGTGTCTTTTCAGCATAGTCCAGTTTAGGATGCCCGCTGACTATAGTATTACGTTCATTGAACCACTCGTATTGTTTGAACTTTTCGACAAACATATCCCTCAAAATCTGCCCTTCCTTAAAAATGAGATGAGCTGAC
>JBAYES010000083.1:0-5518 GCA_041667545.1 Candidatus Omnitrophota bacterium
AGCCCTGTACCGTACGGTACAGGGCGACGAAGTGATCCATAACATGAAAATATTTTTTATCGAGATTGCTTCGGTCGCAATGCTCCCTCGCAACGACGGTTTTTCCAAGAGATTGCTTCGGTCGCAATGCTCCCTCGCAACGACGGTTTTTAAATCAGCAATATTTCAGTTATCCGCGGCAAATCCTCACACCGTCGTCACGAGGAGCCCTGTACCGTACGGTACAGGGCGACGAAGTGATCCATAACATGAAAATATTTTGAAGGATTACTATTTACGGCGGATAACTAAAATGTTACGTCCCCTTTATCTTATTACAACGAAGTTGCCACTTCCATTATTGCGTTGATGAACTCTGCGATCTTCTCGCCTATATTTATCGGGCTTATCCTTATTATGCGGAAAGCGGCGAGCCCGGACATGAATTTATCATCGTTGAAACCTATGGCCACAAGTGTCGGGGTTTCTTGTGACGCCAGGCGGACAAGAATGCTCATCAGGTTCAGGGTCGGGACCGTCACATCAACTTCTTCCTGCATGTCGGCGGTTATCGTCTCTTTGTTGACCACAAGGAAATTAGGCGTGTCTATGGTGTCGGTCCTGCCGTAGGTGTCGCCTATTCCCTCAATTTCATTATGAGTAATGGCCATAGCTACATGAGTACGGTTTATCTTCGCGGGATCAAGCCCCAGATCAGATGCTCTGTCCCTAATGCCTCTGTTCATAGCCGCGATAATGCTTTCGTCCGGTCTTACTTCTATATGCGCGTGTCCAGAGAGTTCTTCCGGAACAGCCCCGGCCCGGTCAACAACAACCACGAGCTGTACGAATTCTATGTTTTTCGCTTGAGAAACTAACCCTTTAATCAATGTCTTACTGTCGAGCTGGCCGTTACGGGCGTCAACCGCCACGAATAAAGGTGAGGTGAATACCTGGCCTTGTTCCAATAGCGACATCAGCCCAGCCATCGCATCCGCCGCGGACTTGCCCTCAGCGACGGATAAAAGTTTCCTTGTTTCCTTATATCCTCTGGCAGCCGCGACAACATTAAAGGCCTTTATCAAAAGTTCAACTATGTTCTTAACAGGTATCCCCGTGGATACCTGGAAGGCGCTAAGAAATCTTCCCGCCGGGGTTGCGGTGAAAACGGTCGGAGTCGGAACGAGCATACCGGTGGCTATAGCGGGGCTCTTTGTTACTCCAGTAAGCCGTTTCGGGGGAGACAGAATACTTTCGGCGATCTCTCTGAATTTGTCCGTATCAGTTATCTTCCTTTCTAATGCGGAGACGGATCTATCCGCAGTATCCTTATACGATGTCAACCTCTGGATCTCATACACTTTCTCGCCGGGCGCTCCCTCACCAAGATAGGTAACACTTGTCTTACCCGCGCCCACATCAACTGATACCGCCTCTCCCGGTTTCACGGCTTTCGCTATCTCCATTATCTTAGTCTTTGTGGATTCAAGATCAAAAACCCCGGGCGTCAGAGCCAATAACGGCGAACTCAGCTCAAACTCCCCTTCACTATCAAGGCTTTCGATCATGAAACCGTCACGTTCCCCTTCCTTTACCGCCGATATTCTCTTCACCTCTATTGTCCCCGATCCATCGGCAATGTCTTCCGTTCTTTCCGTATCCATCTCGAAAACTACCATTGGTATATACTTGCCGTTTTTGTAAACCATCGATCTTTCTACTATGGCAAGCATATCGGCCGCGAAACTCTCGTATTCGCCCTCCCCGGATATATGCGGGTGGGTATGATAAAGAAAAACGGCATCGTCCGGACTGTTTACAATGTGTGCTTCGCCTACCCTTTCGATCCTCCCGTCACGGATAACAGTTACAGCCTTCGTAGAGGGACGAAGGTATGTGCTTCCGTCCTCACCGCGTATGAACGCTCCGCCTGCCTCGTACGCTCCGCCGTATCTGTTGGCCTCATCTGAGGAAATGTGGAGTTCATCGGCCATGAATTTAGCCAGATTGCGGCCCTTATAGGCCGAAAGATCCTCTATCCCGAGAGCCGGATCCGTTCTCAGCGCGGGATCTACAGCAAACATCTCTGTTCGGCCGTCAATATCAAACACATAGACTATATCGTCGCGTATTGTCCCTAAAAATGCATCCGCCTGCATTTCCGCGGCTTTTTCGATATCCTCGGAGCTGATCATATCCAGCACTTTCTCACCGTCTTCGGAGGCTCTTATGGCATCCCGTGTCTTAACAGCCATCCTTGCCGCCGCCATTTCACGCGCGAAATCTAAACCGGCTTCCGCTGCGCGGTTTTCCGCCAGCTTTCGCATTTCCGATATACGGCCGGTTTCCGATAGAACACCCTGTTCTGTTTGGACAAGTTCTCTTATGAGTTTCTTCGCTTCATACTCTACCCCAGGCTTATCCTGATCACCTATTTTTATACGTGCCAGGATCTCAGGCTCTGAATCATCAAAAACGATGTCAAACTTGTCGGAAGTACCAGGAGTTACCGTCTTCTCAGAACTGAACTGCTCAAACAGGCGATTTCCCGTGTATATTGTCGCCACGAACATCGTAATGAATAAAGTCGCCCAGCCGAAAGAAGTAAAGTTCTCTAATCCTATCCCGCTGAACCCGTTTTCTGCTATTCCTGCGGCGGCAATAAGCGGCATGACCCCGAAGGCCCTACGCGGAAGAGGAGGCGGAACAGCGCGTTTTGGAGGGCCTTCCTTTCTGGTCAGTTCTCCAAGAGGCACACTAACCACCTCTCCAGGTCCCGTCTGAACAATACCGATTTTTTCATCATTGGGATGAATGCCCCTAAATCGGCCTGTCTTCAAGCGCCCTCTATCATTCCAAACCACCACATCTCCTGGAACCGGAAGTTTTTTGTCAATGCCGGGTATAGGAGGAGGTACAGCTTTGGTAGCAGGCACGGCCGGTTTTTTCGTGCTCGGTCTCCGCAACGAGATCATCTCTTCTTTTTCTTCGCTGCCTATTTCTTGTTGTTTAGAAACAAGTCTCTCAGCTTTCTTCACCGAAATAGATTCTTTTACCTGCTCTGAAAGTTCGTTAGATCTGATCAGATGGTGGTTGTTCCTGCTTATAGCGAACGGCCTTCCGGTCGCGGTCACGAACACAGGATTTGATCCGTCTAATCCCTTAAACACAAAAGGATCATCCTGATACCCTAATATATCGTACTCCTTCTCTACCACTAAACTATTTATCGGATACTCATGTATTTCACTCATCTTCACACGTGTAGGCGCTCCCTTTCTTTCGTGGGTATATACCACAGCTATGCCGCCAGCTTCTTCTTTCTCATATCTTCCCAGACTAAGCTCTTCTGTCACTTTTCCGTCAGGACCTTTTTGGGTCTCCAACCACGCGACCGGATCGTTTCGTTTAGGTTTCCATCCTTTATCTTCCGGTTCGCCTGTCACGCCGGCTACCACGAAGGGAGAGGCGGCCATACTCATATTTACGGCGGAGTCAATACTCCCCGACAAGAGCTCCGGTACCGGCACGAAACCAAAAAGCGCTGCGGCGGCGTACAGTACCGCCCCGCCGGCCGCGGCCATAATAGCCAGCCGCTCGGCTCCCGATAAAGATCCCCACCAGTTCCCGAGAGTGGGAACTTCTTTGTAGATCCCAGTCTTTTCGATAAGGTGATCCGGCCTTGAAGGATATACGGATACATCGTCCGGGGAAAGATGTGTAACAAAACTTATCCAGATCTGCCCTTCAGGGCTATTAAGCTCCGGAACGATACCCCTTTCCCGAAGTTGAGGCAGGATCGTCCTTCTCGTGTAATGTTTAGCGAAACTGCCGGGACTCAATATTTGATCATTGGATTGAGGATCTGAATCAAGCTCCGTCACGCTATTACGGTCAATAATACCTATCCATCTGAGGTCGCCTTCATTATCAAGGTGTACGCCCATGTTGGCCGCGACAAATGAATGGTCGTCAAATTTGCCTCCGCGTTCCGCAAGCGCCGCTAAGAAACCTGTCATCATCCTGAACGCGGATTCAAGCTTCCGGGGTTCGTTCTTTACCGTTGCCAGATAGTCCCCTAATGTCATCGTGGCGCGGCGCTGGATAACAATATAACGTTCTTTTACGGGAACGGGGATTCCAAGCTCTTCAATGATCTTTCGGCCGTCATCGCTGTTAGTGCTCAAGACCTCGACTGTCCGGAAGGAAATATCGTCGGTATCCCGAGCAAGGGCGGTTCCGGAACCATATCCCGCCGCGTCTGCGTTGTCGTCAAGGAACTTATATACCACATCGCCGCCCCTCATCACTACCGCTTTCGCGTGATTGCCCGAAACAACTGTTTCCACCGATGGGTTAGTATGTGTCAATTTTTCCATGGCCTTGTTGAAATCGGCCATTGCATTTAAGACGGCAATGGTACTTCTTTCCTGCAGAAGCCCGGCATCGGCCAAAGCCTTTGTCGATATTCTTAGTTTTTCTCCCGCTTCGAGATCAGTCCATGACATGTTTTGCGTGACCACATCTCTTGCTATGGCTTGCCGCAGGGCCTCTCGAGCCGCTGTATTATTCCTTAAGGCCGTAATGTTTGCATCCCCATCCGTCGCTATCTCCATCTGCCTGAATGCATCGTTAACGAAAATATCGAGTTCAGCCGGTATGCCGGCAGCCTCCAAAATGTCCGCCTCAAGGTAAGATCTTCGGGCTACCAGATCGTCCACTTTTTCCCGGATCGCGATGTTGTATGCGTTCATATCAAAGGTTTCCATCCAATGATAAGGATCTACATAAGGTTTGATCGTTCCGTTGAGAAAGACAATATCGGCCATAGCGCCGATCTCATCCATGCTTCTTACGCCGTAAGCCGAAGCTTTTTCGAACGATGTAAGCACCGCCCCGGCCATATCTAACATCAAATATCTCGCTAAACCGTTGTTCGCGCCGATGGTCCCGGCCAGGAGATAAGCAACGCCAGCACCGTTGTTGCCTTTAACCATAATGTCGACTGCCGCGGACAGCGCCGGAACGATCGATGTGCTGGATATAATGATCCCGGCATCCTCTCTTGTAAGGTCGTAATTATTCAGCTCACCGGCTACATTTATGTAATTACTGACGATCACGCGGTAAAGTCCGAGAGCCCTATCGCCTTCCCCTGCCGTCAAGGCCTTTTGAGCCTGACGGAGCACGCCGTCGATAAACATCTGAATAAGCCGGTCATCGCCTACATTGTTCAGATAGCCCAGCATATTTGAGGCGGTATCGACGGCAATGTGATCCTGCCGGGCCATGGCCGACACAAAAGACGATAGCTTGCCGATATCGGTTGTCGCCATGGCCAACCGCCCTAAAAGTTCTCCGACGCGTTGTGTTGTTATGCCCTTTTCCGTTATACTGCCGACTAACATGGGCAATAGCAACAACGACCTGCCCCGTTCAGCAACACGTTTATTGCGGGCCTCCCGCAGAATATCGGCGGATATGCCCGCATCGACCGGCAAGAAAGCATCGCTCAGCATCTCGAGTTTGCCGCCCAAAC
>JBAYES010000084.1:0-5268 GCA_041667545.1 Candidatus Omnitrophota bacterium
AAGATAACACAGATAGTGTTCAGGCCCGAAAGCGAATCCGCGAAAGTGACTGTTGAAATGCGCGAACAGGAAGGTGAATACATAGAAGTAAGAAGCAGTTCCCGCCAGGGAACAAATTATGAATTCGCCACGGTCTCAACGGCCTATTTTAATGCCGAGCGCGAAATGGTAAGAGAAGAAGGGACTCGTACCTATGCTTCTACCGGGAACGGTAATACCTATGAGAGCGTACGTACCTGGGAAACGGTCTTTGGTGAAGACGCTGATACCGGCATAGAAACGATCAGCACGACATCTGAAGAGATATCTGCCCGCAACGGGGAAGAAGGATCCCCCTACATATACACGATGGTGATCACTATAGAACCCGCCGCCGAAGGCGGAAAGAGAATAACGACCGAGAATGTCTATATTTCAACAAGTGACGACGGGGAAAGCTGGCGCGAGGAATATGCTTCTGTGGAATTATACAATGCCGGCGGGATACGTATCGAGTCGGAAAATTGGAACATCTATGCGTACGATGTTTGCGAATATTACGATATATACGTAAGCACATATGATCCTGATACCGGAAATATACTTACAAACAGCGGCAAGTATTTTTCCTATAACACGGAAACCGGCATAATCGAATATGAGGGGAATAATGAGTATCTATACGACGGTACGGGCAGCTGGACGGCCGTAAGTTATTGGAGCGATTACAAAAGTTATGATAACGCGCGTGATAAGATGATCATGAGCGGTAACGGTAAAACGGCCGAAGGAAATACCTGGCGTTATGACGGTGAAGCACTCTTGGGAGAAGATACTCCCGAATACCTTGATCTCACGGTAACGACCCCTGAAGGCGCCAGCGACGATTTCAGGATAGAATACGAAACTGACGAAACAGGACATACTGTGACTGTTGTTACTCTTCCCGAAGGAGGCGTGCTTGAACTGGAAGGAAGGGCTGCTGTCAAGGATATAGTGGAACAGCACATAACTACGGGAGACTACAGGATTTCGGAAGACCAGCTTACCGATGAGTCGGACGAGTCGCCGGATAACGGGGACCTTGTCCTGCAGGATACCGATACCGTTGCTATCTCAGGGACATCTACGGTCCATGATCCCTACGGACTGTTGGGCACGGACAGCAAAATGGACGCTCTATCAGAACAGCAGGAGCAGCAGGCAGCCCTGCCCGAGGGAGTAACGATGACGGGTGAAATGGGCGATTCTCCTGACAGGCATGAAGGACAGATCATTCCTCCTTCTTCGCAATAAACGGAGACTCTGGGCCATTTTCTCCCCGTCTTCAGAAGGCTCATCGGACAGGTATAAACTACTCCAACATCTCAGCGGTGTGTTGTATTAATTGTGCTTAAGCAGTTGAGGCAAGACTCAGTCTTCGGACAGTGTAACATATTGTGGACTTTAGCTGTGCGGATCCGGATCTGAAGGTTTTCTATCGTATATTTTTTCGGGGTTTACTGGGCAAGTCCGGGCTGGATATGGTATAATTCGGTGGAACATGTTGGTTTATCCGCAGCATTAATTGAGTGTGATGAAATACCGGATAATAGAGTTCGGCAGGTCATTGCATGTCAGGGCTGAATAAGACAGATCAAAGAGATTGCAGTAGGGAGAGGGATGCCGGAGTGGATGACATGACTGGATATTACGCGCTGAAACGGAAATTCAGGCTCAAGTACGCGGTTGACAGATGTATGGCGCCTATCGTGCTTGTATTATGCCTTCCGGTGGTGTTGTTAGCGGCTTTTCTTATAAAGTTGGACGGCTGGATTCACCCGGAGAACGCGGGAAGCGTTTTCTATACGGAGCCCAGGATGTCCGCAGGCAGAATGTTTAACATAGTGAAGTTCAGGACGGTTCCGGAAAGCGTTGTGAAGGCCATAAAGGAAACACCGGAAAAGGCCAGTATAACCGGATGCCGGGAGAAAACGCGCGCGGGTGAGATAATTCTCAGGTGGTATCTGGACGAACTCCCGCAGATCATTAATATACTGAAGGGGGAGATGTCTTTTGTGGGGCCTCGGCCCCACGTCATAGCCCAGTCCCGGGATGATGTAGAAAAGAACGGGCTTATTCACCGCGAATATATCAAAGCGGGCCTTCTTGGGATCATACAGGCCATGAAAAGAGATATAGGATACCATGAGATGTTCAGTAACATGGAAAGTTCAGGCCTGTCCAGACCCGAGATCCAGAAAAAAAAGTATACATTCTACGCGGATGAGTGTCTTAAGAAGTCCCCTCTTGGGATAGTTTTTTTTGACCTTTGTATTATAGCCAGGGGGCTTATCACAGTGGCCAAAGGGGAAAAGGTGAAAAAAAGTGTTTAAACGCTATTTGCGGGATATCTATGGGTAGAAAGAGAATACTTGCGCGAGGCTTAAGCCTTGTAGCCCTCGATGCGGCAGTTTTTCTGATAGCCAATCATGTGGCGGCCGCGGTTATTTTTAAGATGACCCTCCGGGATTTCATTTCCCGGAATTTTTATTTTACGGCCTTTATCGGGACAGTGCTGGTAATGAACTTCTATTTCTTCGACCTGTACTATACGCTTAAGGATTTCAGGCGGTTCCGGCAGGCCGTTAATCTTGTTGTGGCAGTTTCGGTGTCTTTTGTAGTTTCCGCGGTGGTTGTTCTTCTGGACAGATCCGTTTCGATGGCGGGCCGGCATCTTCTTATCTTTTTTGCGGTGATACTTGCCGGGACGGCTTTTAACAGGATGATCTTTTCCCTTGTCAGCCGGAACACTGTTTCCAAAAGAGCAGTTTTTATCGGGCTTAACGATTCAGCCGTTTTCCTGGCCCGGAGGCTGGAAAAGATGTGGTCGGACGGAGAAAATCCCGGCATAGAGATAGCCGGGTATATTTCATGCCCGGAGACTCCGACGGAAGGGACGGGAGGCCTATCTTGTCTGGGGGAGATGAAAGACCTTGAGAAAATACTGAAGAACGAAAAAATATCGCTCATGATACATGCCCGGAAACCCGGGGCTAACGGTAATCTTATCGAGGGCGTGGTCGCGGCCAAGCTCAGAGGGATAGACCTGGTTTCCGTGGGCGGGCTTTTTTCCGCTATAACAGGACAGGTTCCTTATGAAGATGTCGATGAAGAATGGCTTATAGAGGAATGTTTGCGGGGGAACAAGTTCACGGAAATAAGGGTAAAAAGAATACTCGATGTGATCTTGGCGACCGTTTTTTTTATATTATTTCTCCCCGTCATGTTAATAATAGCGATCATTGTAAAATCCGGATCCAGGGGGCCTGTGTTCTATACGCAGGAGAGAATAGGGCGGTTAGGGAAACCTTTCCGCATAATAAAATTCAGAAGCATGACTGTTGAAGGCCCTGTCCGGCGCTGTAAACCGGATGACTGGTATGAGAATAACGCGCACAGGATAAACCGGATGGGTCATTTTCTCAGAAGGACGCATCTCGATGAGATCCCGCAGTTCCTTAATATTATTAAGGGAGATATGAGCATTGTGGGTCCGCGTCCGGAAATGGAAATGTATATAAGGCAGTGCCAGAAAGCTGTTCCGTTCTACCGCCTGCGGTTGAATATCCGGCCGGGACTTACCGGCTGGGCGCAGGTTTGGTATTCACACACCTCCACCATTGAAGGATACAAGGAAAAATTCAGATATGATCTTTTCTATCTTGCTAATCTTTCTCTTAAACTGGATCTGGAAATAATGGCAAGAACAGTACTTCGGGTGATGGGATATCCGAGGACCCATAAGTTCAAGGAAGGTAGGTAGGAACTTTGTTCGTTTCTCGCAAAGACGGGATAAAAGTCCATTTTGCAGAACCCTAGGGCTCTGTTAATTCGGGAGGGAAAATATGACAGATGGAAGGAAGGGAAATAAAAAAAACGAAAAAGCCGTAACATGCTGCGGAAAACCTAAGGAAGATCTTCAAAAAATGCCAAGTTGTCAAAGTTCTGTGACTGCTGAGGACGACAGATTGGGGAATGAGGACGCGCCTTGTAATGACGGTATTAACAGGAGTCGGCCGCGATTAAAAAAAATAGCTTTTTTTGACAATAAACCTTACGACAGAAGATCTTTTGATGATGTTAATAAAAAATACGGCTACGATATTGTTTATTTTCACGACAAGCTGAACAAACATACTGTTAATCTTGCCAATGGGTTTGATGCTGTTTGCATTTTTGTTAATGACATTGTTGATAAAGATATGGTAGAGGCGCTTCTTAAGAACGGTGTTAGGCTGATAGTTCTCAGATGCGCGGGTTATAACAATGTCGCCCTTGAGTCGGTATATGGAAAGATACACGTCGCGCGGGTTCCCGCTTATTCTCCGTACGCTGTAGCTGAACACACGGTTGCTTTGCTTTTGACTTTGAATAGAAAGACGCACAAGGCATATAATCGTGTCAGGGATGGTAATTTTTCCATAGACGGTTTTTTGGGGGTAGATCTATTCGGGAAAACAGCCGGGATCATAGGAACCGGCCAGATAGGGAAGCGCTTGATATCAATACTTAAAGGTTTCGGAATGAAAATACTCGCGTATGAGCCGAAGCCGGACGAAGAATACGCAAAAAAAGAAAATATTAAATATGTGCCGCGCGAAGAAATTTACAAAAACGCCGATGTTATATCTCTGCATTGCCCTCTTGTGCCCGAAACATATCACTTAATAAACGACGAGGCTATTGGGCTTATGAAAAAAGGCGTGGTCATGCTTAATACCGGCAGAGGAGGCCTGATAGATACGAAAGCTCTTATTGCAGGCCTCAAAAAGGGACTGATCGGCGCCGCGGGACTTGATGTTTATGAGGAAGAAAGCGAATACTTTTTTGAGGATTTCTCTTCAACGATAATAAAGGACGATGTCCTGGCGCGGCTCTTGACCTTTCCCAACGTGCTTATAACTTCGCATCAGGCTTTTTTTACAAAAGAGGCTTTGTACAATATAGCAACTACGACGCTGGATAATGTGAAAGAGTTTTTTGACGGAGGATATTTAAAGAACGAGATCTGTTACCGCTGCAATAAACCCTGTAGAAAAAAACAGGGTGAAAGATGCTTCTAATTTGGCATAAAAACCAGCGAAAATATTAATTTATTGAGATCACTTCGTCGCCCTGTACCGTATGGTACAGGGCTCCTCGTGACGACGGTGTAGGAATTTACCGCGGATGACTGAAATGTTACTACCGTGACGACGGTGTAGGAATTTACCGCGGATGACTGAAATGTTACTACCGTGACGACGG
>JBAYES010000085.1:0-4493 GCA_041667545.1 Candidatus Omnitrophota bacterium
AAGGGAGATTGATTCGGCCCTATGCCAAGTCTGCCGAAATCCTGAGCCATAGCTTTTATCACGATACGAAGGGCTTCGTCACTCACTTCGTTCATTCCTCGCAAAGACGTTGAAGGGAGATTGCTTCGGCCCTATGCAAAGTCTGCCGAAATCCTGAGCCATAGCTTTTATCACGACACGAAGGGCTTCGTCACTCACTTCGTTCGTTCCTCGCAAGGACGTTATAAAAGTCCATTTTGCCCCCCCCTAACTTATCGTCCCGCTTATATACTCTTTCGTCATCTTCTCTTTAGGGCTGTTGAAGATCATTTCAGCCGGCCCGTGCTCCACAAGTTCTCCAAGATAAAGAAAAATCACGTAGTCTGCCAGCCTTTTAGCCTGCCGTAGTATATGCGTCACTATAACAGTGGTATATCGATCTTTAAGTTCAATGAACCTCTCCTCTATTCTTTTACTCGACATGGGGTCCAGAGACGATGTCGGTTCGTCGCCAAGTATTATTTCGGGCTCAACGGCAAGCCCCCTGGCCAGGCATAATCTTTGCTGCTGGCCCACGGAAAGTTTAGACGCAGGAGCATTCAACCGGTCACTCACTTCTTCCCACAAACTGGCCTCCTTAAGATAAAATTCTACTTTCGACTCTAACTCCTTCCTATCCTTAATACCGTGTATTCTCATGCCGTAAGCGACATTATCGTATATCGACATGGGAAGCGGATACGGCCTCTGGGATAGAAGCCCCATCTTTCTTCTGATATGCGTTACCTCCGCCGCGGGATCGAATATATCCTCACCATCCACCAGGACCTTGCCGCTGACTTTCACGCCTTCTACTGAATCTATCAGGCGGTTGAACGACTTAAGCAGTGTGGTCTTGCCGCAACCCGACGGACCGATTATAGCCGTTATTTTCTTATCCGGAATATCTACCGATATGTCCTTAAGTACCTGCTGCGATCCGTAATATACGTTCAATCCTCTTACGCTTATATGTGTTCTATCTTCCATATGTTCTCTCCTATTTTGTAACATTCTTAGACAGACGCCTGCCGAAAAACCTCACGGCAATGCTTATTAAAAGTATCATAACCGTCAAGATAAGCGCGGATGCATATGCCCTGTCCTGCACTTCCGGAAAAGGCGTACCAAGCTGGAAGAATATGGCAAGAGGCAAAGTAGCCGCCGGATCGAATAAAGATGTCGGTATGTGGTCGGTAAATCCGGCCGTGAATATCACCGAAGCCGCGTCTCCGATACCTCTTCCCATCGATATCATTACCGCCGTCAATATCCCCGGTATCGTCTGCCTTATAACAACATGCACGGCCGTCTCGAGCTTAGTCGCCCCGAGGGAATATGCGCTTTCCAAAAGTTCGGAAGGCACCATCCGCATTACTTCATCCATAGCCCTGCACATTATGGGAAGCACAAGAAAAGCCACAGTTATAATGCCTCCCAGAAGCGATGCCCTAAGCCCTAAAAAGAGCATAAGAGAAAAACCGAACGCGCCGTAAACTATAGACGGTATTCCCCAAAGCACATCAAATGAAAAACGAGCGAAATATGCCCGTTTAGAGCCCTTTTTGGCATAAACGTTCACATAGAGTACCACCGGCAGCGCAACCATAAGAGAAAGCAATATCGCCCCTACGGAGATGTATAATGAACCCAGTATGGCATTAAGCACTCCTCCGGCTTTCCCCAGATAGAACCCTCCCTCGGGGATCTTGGTTATCATGTCCATATTAAGAGCAGGAAGCCCTTTAACTACAACCGTAGCCAATATCAAAAAAAGTACCGCGATAACCAAAAACGTTGCCGTGCGCATGGCAAAAACAAATATATTTTCTTCTATTTTTCGTTTATCCATTCTTTATATCCTTCCTTCCACCTTATGAAGAATAAATCTGGACACTACATTAAAGAACAAGACCACTACAAGCAGTATTAACGCAGCGAAAAGCAGGGCCGCGTCATAAAGAGGTATGGAAAGCATTTCCCCGTAGTTGTTCGCTATAAGAGCGGGCAGGGGATATGCCGGATCAAACAAAGACCCGGGCACCCTGGCAAGATTCCCGGCAACCATAAGAACAGCCATGGTCTCTCCAAAAGCCCTCGAGACACCAAGCACCATAGCGGCTATTATCCCGGGCATGGATTTGCGGACAAGTACATGTTTTATGGTCTGCCATTTCGTAGCGCCTAAAGAAAGAGACGCCTCCCGGAGTTCAGCTGATACCGAAGAAAAGACTTCCAGCGAAACATGTATGACTACGGGCAGTATCATTACAGAAAGAACTATACCCGCCGTAAGCACGCTAAAACCCGTAGATACAATTCCCATCGCGGGGGCGATATGCCTTCTTATAAGGGGTACTATCACCAGCATCCCCCATACTCCGTAAATAACCGAAGGTATACCCGCAAGAAGGTCCAGAAGCGACCTTACGACCTCTCTTGGTTTAGAAGACATGTACTCTGAAAGATATAACGAAACAAGAAGTGAAAGCGGCAGAGCTATAGCTATAGCTACCATGGTAACCCACATGGTGCCCATAATGAACGGAAAGAACCCGAACTCTCCCCTCGAGGGCCTCCAGGAACTCGAAAAGATAAGATCCTTAAAGGATTGCGCCGCCATAATAGGCCTTGCCCTCAAATAAAGCCCGGCTATCATGACAAAAACAATAAGACCGGAGAGTATGGTAAGGCCAAACATCACTCTCGAGGCTATTTTATCTTTTTTTACCCTTTTCTCGCGCATTTCGGAATTTTTCCGCAAAATCCGCCCCCTCAAAGCTATCGAATTTCAAGTTTTGCCAGACCTTCTCTTACCGCCTCCGGCGAAAGCCGTACATACCCGGACTCTAAAGCAAATTCCTGACCATCCGTCAAAACCCACCTTAAAAATTCCCGTACTGCTTTATTCTCCGGATTTCCCCTGCAAACAAAGTATAGTTCCCTCGCCGGCGGGGACGGATATCTGCCTTGTGCAATAGCCGCTATTATTTCTTTGCGGTTTTTGTAGAAATCCTCTTCAGGATCTATAATGCCGTTATTATTTACGTCCAGAGGAATGATCCGGATCCCGGGCACCTGTTCTCCGGTCCTCATATCGTAAGCAAAATTAACATTATTGAACCCTATACCGTACACATCGCTGCTGACAGCCGAAGCAAGGCCCGGGTCGCCATAAACACCTACACCTGACAGGTCCTCCTGTTTCACTCCCATAAATTCCGCCCACGTCTCCGCGGCCCCGCAGGCATCGGACCTCGTATAAACATTTATCCTGCCGCGGACCTTTGGGCCTGAAACCTCTTCCCATTCTGATATTTCTTCCGTAACCCATATGGCGTGGGCTTTCTTCTTTGTAAGCCCTTTCTCCAAAATATCCTGAAAAGCCGGGTTCATACTGTTCATTACAGGAACCACCGCGTCTTTTGCCACCGCAACATACCACGCGCCCCTCTTTATCTCTTCAGGGTATATATCGCGTGAAACCTTGCCTATATCCACAACACCCGATAGAGCGTCAGCCATTCCCTTCCCCGCGCCTCCGGCAGAGATATCCATTCTTACCCCGGGATGCACCTTCCGGAATTCTTCCGCCCATTTTACCGCCAAAGGATAAAGCGCCCATGCGCCGGACATGGTAATAGTACCTTTCAGAGCTTCATCGCTCCCGGCACCGGAATGGTAAGTCCCCATCATTAAAAATCCCGCCAATAGTATAATTGCCCATATTCTTCTCATAACACCGTCCTTTTTATCCCGTTAAATAACATCGGAAAGTTTTGTTTCTTCAAGACGCCTTGAAGCATAGTCCCTTATGTCACGAAGAACACCCAAGACCTTCTTCTCCTTTTCCAATGGAGTATGTGAAAAAAAATACTTACTAACCGACTCAGTCGGAGCCAGAGCCCCGTCCATAAGACGGATAACTTCAGCCAAGGTTATCTTAGAGGGCATCTTCGCCAGCATATACCCTCCCTCAGCACCTCTTTTCGTTTTCACATATCTTGACTGTTTGAGAATAGTGAACAGCTGCTCAAGATACTTTTTAGATATACCGCTCTCCCGGCATATCTCCCCTATCTTTGTATATTCCCCAGCAGGTTTCCTCGCGATAAAGATAAGCGCAAGTATAGAGTATTCGCTTTTTGTCGTAAGCTTCATAGCGCTCCTTTTCTACTTTGTCTATGTATATTATAGACAATATTTATAAAAAAATCAAATGTTTTATTTAGATCACTTCGTCGCCCTGTGCCGGATCAAAGCGACTGGTACAGGGCTCCTCGTGACGACGTTGTAGGAATTTACCGCGGATAACTGAAATGTTACAATTTTTCACAAACTCATCACGAGTAACATTCATTGCTGTCCGGGGAAAAACGGTAAGAAACCATAAAAAATAAAGGGATCCAAGAACTTGTGCTATAATTGAATCTTCTGAAACCCAATAAACACAAGGAGGATCCCCTTATGGCTAA
>JBAYES010000086.1:0-3899 GCA_041667545.1 Candidatus Omnitrophota bacterium
AGGTCAATTCCTCTCATTAGTATTTCCATAAGCCTCTTGCAATATGTTACCGTCTCCAGATCTTCCTCATCCCAATATTTGATAACCTTTTCAAGATCCCGCATTATGTGCGCCAGGCATCTCTGCTTCTTTGAATTTATTTTATTGTCCGCGCTTAAAAAATACCGCCAGGGCTTTAGCCAGAGGGCCTATGCGGCCTTTGGCTACCTCTCCTCCTTTCCCTCTTCCGGTTACGGTTTTTCCGCATCCTCGGCAATAGTACCTGTGTTTTCGATACAGGGTAGTTTCTGTTTTAGGAAGGAGTATGTCTTCCTGGACATGCTCTTCGATCTCTCTGTCACGGCACAAAGAGATTTCACCGCATCCGCAGGAGGGACACTTTGATAGCTTCACTTCTTCTATCTGTCTATCCTGTTTGGCTTTTCCCTGAACCATCCGGCATGACCGAACAGCCCGCCTTTCTTTCTATCGGGATAGAGTTCTGCAAAATAGCGTTTTCACGTCGTTGCGAGGGAGCGAAGCGACCGAAGCAATCTTATAACCTATTATATTTATTGCGATTGCTTCGTCACTCACTTCGTTCGTCCCTCGCAAAGACGGTATAAAAATCCATTTTGCAGAACTCTATCTATCGGGAGGGGTAGGGGGATCTTGTTTCGGGGGATTTTTCTTTTTCCGTTTCTTGAAAAATAATGCTTTAAGTTCGCGCAGTTCGAATTCAACCAGCGAGATGCGGTCTTTCAATTCTTTGTTTTCTTTTTCGTATCTTTCACAGTCTCCGCAACCACTCAATTGATAAACTCCGCAGGTTAAAATCGCTTGGAGTATACTAGATGTTTTTTATTTTGCAAAAAAAATCCAATAATATTTTTTTATTGAGATTGATTCGGCCCTATGCCAAGTCTGCCGAAATCCTGAGTCATAGCTATAATCACGAGACGAAGGGCTTCACCCGCCTTCGGCGGGTTCGCAAAGACGGGCGTTGGGACGCTATATTTCCGCGGAGAACTGAAATGTTACTATTTCACACAACGATTCAAATATTTATGAAGATTAAAGGTGTCGGGCGCGACAGATAAGAGGATCCACTTCATACACCTTCTGTATAAGCTGTGCCCAAAAATCTCGCTTAACCAAGAACACTATCAAAGAGCTGTTAGGCGCGCCCGTGCATTTTGGGCGGCCGCACACGCCGGATGACCAGGCATGGATAGAAGCGTTAATAAAAACTCTCAAATATCACAGGGATGCCCCTCAATCGTTCCAGCAGGTAGCTGATATAGTCTCCTGGTTTGAAAGATTCCCCGATATTTACAACAACGACCCGCATAGTTCTCTGGGCTACGTTACGCCCCTACAGACCCTATCGGGCCAAAGGGAGGTGATCTTAACCCAACGAAAACAAAATCTTGCTCACGCTCGCATGATGCGTTATACTGCATGGCAGACGAGCAGGCATAACCTGCAAGAAGTTATGCAACTTGTTTGAGGTCAAACTCGCTGAAATACTCCGCTATCTGTGCCATAACCTCTCTTGCATGACCTCCGTATCCAATTAATGCTTTTTTCATATTATAATAGTTTATTATGTGGCATAACGATGTGGGTTTAGTACCGCTCCCACATAATTATCATTATAGTGATTATAAATTTTTTCTTTGTAAATTGCAGACATATAGGTTAGAATTATATTACCTTGTAAGTTCTCGCAATATTCGTTATATAAAATATTAGACATCATGTCGTAGTCGGGATGTTTTACATTCCACCCAATATATTTCGCGGAAACAATACTCAAAGAGTCTATATTCATTTTCTTATCTAACAACTCTTTAATGTACCTATCTGTGCAAATTTTTATTTGATTATGGTCATAAGACCATCTTTGAACCTTACAGGATACTTGACACTCTGTTTTAATATTATCTCTAACTCCTTTATAATACCCTGATGTTACAAACAATGAATATTTCTCATTACATGACCCAACAAATTCCCCATATAAGTCCCACAATCTGGAAATATTACTATCACATATAAAAATAAAATTTGCATCATTTATTTCAGGTAAGTGGTGTCAAGATTTATGGGCACTTTCATATTGAAGTTCTTTGATCTCTTCCCCCATGGGGGAAGACGGCATCCCTTTTGGTTGCTTTACACTATCTACATATTGGATAATCCCGTACACCCAGTAGTCCACACTCCTTGGGTTCTTAAAATACCCCTGTACTTTTATCCGTCTTCTTATCTCCTCCAAGTACCTTTCAAGGTGATTCGTAGTGCTTATAAGCCTTTTATCGTTTAGGTAATCATAAAACGTCAGTGTATCTGCAAAATCCCGCTTTAAATTCCTCACCGCCCTGGGTTCAATATCTTTCCACTTCTTACAAAATGCCGTAAACCTCGTCAGAGCCTCACGTCTGGAGGAAGCTTTATATATCCAGCTAGCGTCTTTCATAAGATCCTTGCGATTCTTCGCCTTCTGACGGATCTTCTTACTCACATTCCTCAGTTTATGCGTATAGCACCACTGCCACTTGGCATACGGATAAACCATACTTATCGCCGCCCTTATTCCCTTGGCCCCGTCACTCGCTATAAGCTTAAGGTTCTTACCTTCCAAACCTCTTCGGTAAAGATCATTCAATATCCCGGTTACCTCTTCTTCTGTTTCTCCCTTTGCCAGCTTAAATGTTAAAACTTCTTTGCTTCCATCGGCTTTTACTCCAATTACAAAAATTATTGGCCTTTTTCTTGTGGTAACCTCTTTGACCGATACCCATATCCCATCTATCAGCAGATACACATATTCGTCGGATACGGGACTTGTACGGAACTTGGCAAGATCCTCTTCAAAACCTCTTACAAGCCGGGCTGCCGTTGCATGACTGACCGAATCTCCAATAAAACTCTTAAAAAACTTCTTCTGCTTACGTGTTGAGATGCCCAGTATCAGTGACATTACTACCATTTCGTCAAACTTCTTCTGCCTTCTCTGGTACTTCTCAAAAAGTTTAAAAGTGACTTCCACCTTACCTCTGGCCCTGGGGATCATAAGCTCTGAAGTCCCGAATCTCGTTGTAAAGCGCCTCTGGTACACTCCCTTGCGATATCCTTCACGTGTTTTATTTCGTTCATACTTACTATCTTTTATAAAATTAGTAAACTCTTCATCTATTCCACGCTGTAATATGTCCCGTATCGCCCTATTCGCTTCTGATTCCAGCTTATCAGCAACTCCTATCCCCATGTCCAATAGGTTCCTCTTTACATACTTCCACCGAATTGATACATTACCCCTTGAAAGATCTATCGCTTTATTCATGGCATACCTCCCCGGGGCTTTGCCCCTTTAGTGGTTATTAATTCGCAAGGTTAACAACCATTAGGGTATGCCATGTTTCTTTTTATGTCAAAGAACTACTACTGAGATTGCTTCGTCGGCCTTACGGCCTCCTCGCAACGACCACGAAAGTGCCCACAATATGTTACACTATCCATGTGTGTGTCAGGTTTAGCTGGCTGATAGGAATTTGCTTTTCCCACCACTCGTGAAACAGTCCCTTTTCCCTCTTTTTAGCGCCATCTGTACCTCTCATACATCGCCAGTTTACCCTAAGAACATCCGGGACGCAATATTTTCCCGAAAATTCACCATTTCGGTGCGGGAGCAGCCAAAACCGGGCACTTCTCTCCCATCTCCGGATCAGGCAATATCGCTTGATGGCAGGTCGTCATAGTACGGTTCTACAATAAGCTCCGAGGATACGGCTTTTGGCGGGGAATGCGCGCGTTCCGTCACTTTGCCCATATGGGAAAGTATCCTGTCGATCACATCTCTCTCGGATATGAACGAGACAATGCGCATAGTACCGCCGCATGCGGGACAGATAAGA
>JBAYES010000087.1:0-3429 GCA_041667545.1 Candidatus Omnitrophota bacterium
CAGCGAAGCGCGCAGCACATGCCCTTCCTGCTGTAAGTCAACCCGCGCATGACAATACTGTGGGGACAGGTGTGGGATTGAGAAGGGGACAGGTGTAGCTTTGAGATGAGGACAGGTGTGGGATTGAGAGGAGGACAGGTGTGGGATCAGATCTGGGACAGGTGTAGGTTCAAATCGAGAACCGTCCCTGAGAAAATACTTGTGTTCCAGCTTAATTGGCTGGGGGACATACTTTTTTCATATCCTTTTCTTAGGGCGCTGGCAAAGGCTTTTCCGGAAGCCGAAATAACTTGCGCGGTGGTCTCCGGATACGCTGAATTATTGACCGGCAATCCCTGGGTAAGATCGGTGATAAAGCTTCCCGAGAAAAGAGGAGCCGGTTCTGCTATCCGCATCGCCCGTCTTATCCCGGTGCTTCGCAAAGAAAAATTCGATATGTGTTTTCTGCTCAAGCCTTCCCGAACGAAGTCTATTATTGCCGCGTCTGCCGGTATAAAAGAGAGAATAGGTTTCTCCGGGAAAAAAGATCTTCTAACGACGGCTGTGGAGTTGCCTTCGGGAAAAGCGCATAGGGCCGATCAGATACTCGCACTTGCCGCGGCTCTCGGTATAACTAAAGCGGACGGAACCTATGAGTACTTTTTGACTCCCGGAGACGAGGATAGAGCGGAAAAATTACTGATGTCAGCGGGATCCACGCTTAGAAAAAGAGTGGCGCTTAATCCCGGAGGGAACTGGGCTCCGAAAAGATGGCCGGAAGACAAGTTCGAGGATCTCGCGAGGAAATTGCTGGATAAGTTCAAGGATGTAGAAATCGTCATTACCGGCGCGAAAAAAGACAGGAAAATGGCGGAGGGGATGGTCAGTAAAATTAATTCGAAAAGATGTTATTCGGTAGCCGGCAGGACGGGAATAAATATTATAGCAGCCATATTTAAAAAATGCGCTCTTGTTGTGAGCGCGGATTCAGGGCCGCTTCACCTTGCTTCCGCGACGGGCGTTCCCACTATCGGCCTTTTCGGCCCCACGTCCCCGGAAATTACAGGGCAGAGAGGGAGGGGGATGAATATGGTGATACATAAACCTTCCTCATGTACTATTCCCTGTTATGTCGAAAATTGTGAAAAAGGCCATGAATGTATGCTGCGTATAACTCCTGAAGATGTTTTGGGATTTGCCGGGAAAGTGTTGTCAAAGTAAGAGCCTGTGAGATTTTCATGGAAAATGTAAGGAAGATTTTGCTTGTAAGCCTGAGTAATCTGGGGGACATAATCCTCACTACTCCTGTTTTTGTGATGCTTAGTGAGAATTTCCCGGGAAGCCGTATCGACGTGATCGCCGGCCCTCCCGGGAAAAGTATTTTCTCGGCGCATCCCCGATCCGGCCGGATAATAGTACGGAAAAGAAGGCAGACGATCCGGGAAAGGGTAGAGGAACTTATCGGTATACGGAAAGAAAAGTACGACATTATTGTCGACCTGAAAAATTCATTTCTTCCATTTATCGGAGGGGCAAGGCGAGGCCTGCCGTCTATAAGTGGCCGCTTCAGGACAGGACATATGGCGGATGTACACCTGCGAGCTATAAAAAATCTGGATATTGATGTTTCCGCTCCGCCGCGGTTTTTCATTCCTGTTTCTTTGGAAGAAAAAGAATTCGTTTCCGGGATAATGAAAGGAAAGAATGTTGCGGAAGGATCTACGGGGAAAATAGTTACCATAAATCCGGGAGCGAAAAGCCATATAAAACGCTGGAGCATAGAGCAGTACGCGGGAATAACGGATCTTCTTGAAAAAGAGCTTGGATGCCGGGTCTTTATCGTAGGAGGGGAAGAGGACAGAGAAATAGCAGGCGGAATACTCGCTATTTCCCGAGGATCTTCCGCCCGTGACTTGACAGGTAAAACGTCAATAGGCGCGCTTTATGAGATGATAAGCCGCTCGGATCTTGTTATAACGAATGACAGCGGTCCCATGCATCTGGCAAGCGCCGCGGGGACGCCCACAATAGCTCTTTTCGGGCCTTCCAACGAAAAAAAATACGGCCCGCTCGCGCCGGGAAGCGTTGTTTTGGCGCCGGAAGTAGATTGCAGGCCCTGCGAAAAGGCGTTGTGTCCAAAAGGGTTCGGGGATGGATGCATATCCCGTGTGAGCATCTCCCGGGTATTTAATGAGGCAAAAAGGATGCTGGGAAGGATATAGCCGGTATTCCGTAGTTTTCAGGAGGAGAGTCGGTGAGAATACTTGTGACGAGAACAGATAGAATGGGGGACGTAATACTTTCTATTCCCGCTGTGAGACATTTACGCAGAGTCTGTCCCGACGCCTATATCGCTTTTATGGTGTCTTCGGATAACAGGGAACTGGCGCTGGAAGAAGAAGATATAGATGAGGTGATCGGTTACGATAAAAGGTCGGCGCACAAAGGGTTCCTATCTAATCTGAAATTTGCCCGGGAGCTCAGAAAAAAGAAGTTCGATATTGCTATCGCGCTGCATCCTTCCACCCGGGGGCATCTATTGCTGTTCGCCGCCGGTATACCACGCAGGATAGGGTACAATAAGAAATGGGGACATTTACTTACAAAAAGGATCCCGCATGAAAAACAGTATGGGAATAAACACGAGGTGGATTATAACCTTGAACTTGTGCGTCTTTCGGGGTTCGACATAAGCGATGCCGACAGGCAGCCCCGGGTTCTGGCGGGAGAAAAGAAACTGAAAGAAATGGGAATGCGTTTAAAAGAGCTCGGGGCAACGGGAGCTGTTGTGGCTATACACGCCGGAGCGAGCTGCAGGTCCAAGAGATGGCCCCTTGAAAGGTTCGCGGCCGCGGCCGACATTCTTTCCGAAAAATATTCCGCCGAGATCGTGATAGTGGGCGATGGCGCAAGCATAAAAGGCGCTCTTGATATGGAAAAGATGATGAAGAAAAAACCGTTTGACATGACGGGTGAACTGGGCGTTTCAGAGCTTGCCGCGCTTTTCTCGATGTGTTCTCTTGTGATCTCTAACGATTCCGGTCCGGCGCATCTTGCCGCGGCCGTGGGCACCCCTGTTGTGGTGATATTCGGCCGGAACGATCCCGGCCTTTCCCCTGCAAGATGGGCTCCCGTTACGGATAAAAAACGTGTTCTCCATTCGCCTCCGGCATGTTCTCCTTGTCTCGCCCATAATTGCGAGATCGCCTTCCGCTGTCTCAGCAACATAACAGTCCAAAACGTAGTAGAAGCGGCAAACGCCCTACTCTAAGAGCCAGGGACGGTTCTCAATTTGAACCTACACCTGTCCTCATCTCAAAGCTACACCGTAAGCGTCGTTAGAACCCCATCTTCCATTCTGCCGTGAAACCCGATACCATAAAGCCTTCTTAACCAGAGGAGGCCGGCATGGAGAGAGCGAAGTACAAACATTTGGGAGAGGCCGCGTGG
>JBAYES010000088.1:0-3206 GCA_041667545.1 Candidatus Omnitrophota bacterium
CCGGAGAGGGCGTTGGACGACCGAGTGGGCATGGTCCACGAGGGCACGGGCCCTCGTGGGAACGAGGTCGTCCGTCGAGCGAAGATTTCCTCGCCGGGGAAATCGAGCGTCCCTCGCAGGGAACGCCAGACCCTTGTATCATCGTTCCTGCGGGGACAGGTGTGGGATTAGATTTAGGACAGATGTAGGATTGTATCTGGGACAGGTGTAGGATTAGATTCGGGACAGGTGTAGGATTGTTTTCAGAACCGTCCCTGAAGAGTCGTCACGCTTTTATGCGCGTTATGATGTCTTGGGAATTTGCCAGTATATCGGCTTTGGCTTTTGAGGATGAAGTTATACCGTCCATAGTTGCTCTTATTTTCTCTTGAGTGAGAAGGTCCTCTGGAGAATGAGCGTCCGTATTAAGAGTCATTTTAGCGCCTGTCTTCTCGGCCACTTCAAAAACATGCTTATTGGTAATGGAATGTCCGCGCCTTGTTGTTATCTCAAGAGACACCCCTTTGTCAAAAGCAAGAGCCGCGTCTTCCTCTCTTATGTATCCCGGATGCGCGAGTATGTCGACCCCGGCAAGTATGGCGGCGCGATTAGTACCTTCTATTACAGGCTCTACGGGAGACTCTCCATGCGCGACAACTATCTGGGCGCCTTTTTTTCTGGCAAAAAGAGTAAGTTCTTCAAAGACTTCCACGGGAACATGCGTTATCTCGACGCCGGGAACGACAAAAATATCCCAGTACCTGTTGATCGTTTCCGACACCTTAACGAGAGCCGAAACTATCGCTTCAATATTAGACGGGTCGGCATGATCGGTAATGGCAATAGCGCTATACCCGGCAACAGAGGCCCGTCTTACAAGTTCGCTCGGTATAAGCGCGCCGTCGCTTAAAAAAGAATGCGTGTGAAGATCTATCATTTTTTCCTCCCCTCATTTCCCATTTGCCGGACCCATCTATTAAGTTCTATGGTAAACCTTGAAAGCTCCAGTCTTTCCCCTAAAGTATACGCCGAGAACTTTTTTTTCGCAAGCTTTGCCGCTTCGGGGGCTGTCCCCGCCGGGATCTCGTCAAAAGCCGAAACCGCGAGTTTTGTTCCGCTCTCAGCGTCCCAATCCATATTCACGGGAAAGCCTTTTGCGTAAAGTTCCTTATTCCACGTAACGTCCAAAGTAACCCACTTGACTCGGGAGAACATTCTGCAAGCCATGTGATAAGTTTGGGGAACACCAAACGCGCGGCGCCTGGCCTCCTCAGGCAGAGCTATGGCCTGGTCCTTCCAATGAAAGGCATACAAAGAATATTCTATCCTGAACCCGAGCTTTTCAAGCATGGCCCCCAGAAGATAATGTTTGGGAAAACACGAACCCCTTCCCGACACAAGCATATTACAAGGTCCTTCATCCGCGTCGAATTGTTCCGGATCGATATAATAAGGAATATCGCGGATAAAATTAAAAACATTTATCGCGGCAGCAGCCGGTAAAAGCCCACGAGTCAACATATCAAACTTCTCCACCGCGATCCCCTTCAATTCCGACCCCACCCGAATCCTCTCCTTAGAAAATTTCAGCAACCGGACTTTTACACCTGCTCGCGTTATTACGGATGGCGTGTTTTGTGTGTTTTCGAAGCCTTTTTAACCGAGCAAAAGTTCGCTCGTCCTTATTAGCTAAGACGCTTAGAGCCAACTTTTGCGCCCCCGAAGGGGCGGTTAAAACCAGCGAGAAAACGCACAAAATGTGCCATCCGTATCATGTCAGCATCTTTCCGGCTACTGCTTCGAAATTATCTCCCACACGAACACTTTGTCGCCGCGCCGTACTTTGAAAGGCACCTTTACTCCCACACGGCTGCCGCTCGCTATGGAATCTACCATGCTGTGCTCCACCTGCATCTCACAAACGTCGAAGAATCCTGCCGGGGTTTTATCTCCAGTTACAAGAAGACTGTCTCCAATGTTTATACCGCGAGTTCGTACCATGATCTCCGCAACCCCTATTTTACCGTAAAACTTCAATACTTCCCCTACGTATATCTTATCGTATTTTCTTTTCGGCGACGCCCCCGTATCTTCCGGAGTCCCGAAAAAGAACCCCTCCGTAAAACCCCTGTTGAAAGTCCCCGAAAGTTTTTCCATCAGGCATTGTATCAAGTTTTCGTTGAACTCTCCTTTATAATACGCGTCTATAGCGCGGCGATACACGGAAGTTACAACACTGACATATTCGGGAGACCTCATTCTGCCTTCTATTTTAAAAGCGTTTATTCCGGATCGTATAAGTTCATCGACGAACCTTAAAGAACAAAGGTCTTTGGCGCTCATCACATAATCTTCACCCAGCACATACTCGCATTCTCCATGATTTTCGGTGTCTATAACCCTGTATTCCCTCCGGCAGGGCTGAAGACAGTCTCCCCTGTTAGCCGACCTTGAAAAGGTATGCTGAGAGAGAAAACATCTTCCCGAAACACTCACACACATCGCCCCGTGAACAAAGGTCTCAAGAGTAATGTCCATTTTATTTTCAGATATTTTCCCGGATATACGGCCGACATCTTCGAGAGAACACTCCCTGGCAAGAACCGCTCTTTTCACCCCGAGAAAGTGATACGCTTTAAGAGCCTCAAAATTGGAAACACTCGCCTGCGTGGAAAGATGCGGAACCATACCGCGTTCCCTTACAAGTCCGAGCACCGCCATATCCCATAAAATAACCGCATCAACCTTCGCCGCGGCCGCCGAGTCCAGTATCTTTCGCGCTTTATCAAGCTCCCCGTCATAGACCATAGTGTTCAGGGCGAGATAACCCTTTTTGCTCGATGAATGCAGAAGGCTCATTACCTTGGCAATCTCGAGAACATCAAAGTTTCCCGCGCTCCGGCGCATATTAAGTCCCTTCACACCGAAATATACGGCATCCGCTCCGGCCGATACGGCGCTTACAAGACTCCCCCGGTCCCCCGCCGGCGCCACAAGTTCTACTCTTTTCATGCCCCCCAGTATATCACAAAACCCCCCATCCTCAAATCCACCATCACCATAGTGTCAAAAAAGTTGCAGCTCCGATGATACAAGGGTCTGGTATTCCCTGCGAGGGACGCTCGATCTTCCCGGCGAGAAGATCTTCGCTCGACGGACGACCTCGCTCCCCCTATGGCCCGTGCCATAGGGGACCATGCCCGCTCGGTCGTCCAACGCCCTCTCCG
>JBAYES010000089.1:0-3168 GCA_041667545.1 Candidatus Omnitrophota bacterium
AAAGTCGAAGAATTTTGGCGGATAACAATTGAAGTCCACGAGGAGTATGGATATAATCACACATTATGCAGAATTACAGACTTAACAACTTGGAGCTTCTGGAAGCTGAAAGCATTCAGATAATACGAGAAGTGGCGGCGTCCTTCGAGCGGCCTGTTATGCTCTACTCCGTAGGCAAGGACTCTTCTGTCATGGTCCGCCTTGCGCAGAAGGCGTTTTATCCCGGGAAAATACCTTTTCCTCTTCTCCATGTTGATACTACTATGAAGTTCAAGGAGATGTACAGGTTTCGTGACATATTCGTTAAAAAGATAGGAGCTGAACTTAAAGTGTATTCATCCCCCAAAGCTTTTGAAAAAGGCATAGATCCCTGGAGCCAGGGTACTGTTAAGTGTTGCGCCATCCTGAAGACACAGGCGCTCCTTGACGCCTTAAAACAGGGAAATTATGACGCCGCGTTCGGCGGGGCAAGACGCGATGAAGAAAAATCCAGGGCCAAGGAAAGGATATTTTCTTTTCGTGATGAGTTTGGACAGTGGGACCCCAAGAATCAGAGGCCTGAACTGTGGGGTTTGTACAATACGCTTGTAGATAAGGGAGAGAGCATAAGGGTATTTCCTCTTTCCAATTGGACCGAACTTGACGTGTGGCAGTATATACACAGGGAAAAGATACCCATTGTACCGATGTATTTCGCTAAAAAAAGAGAAATGATCGTTCGGGAAGGGCGGTTGATACCTCTTGAAGGGCCTGTGCCTTTGAAAAAGGGCGAAAAACCGAAAAAGGTGATGTGCCGGTTCCGCACGCTTGGGTGCTACCCGTGTACGGGTGCGGTGCGGTCTAAAGCGA
Source organism: Candidatus Omnitrophota bacterium (assembly GCA_041667545.1). Classification (GTDB taxonomy): domain Bacteria; phylum Omnitrophota; class Gorgyraeia; order Tantalellales; family Tantalellaceae; genus SLID01. The sequence goes on from JBAYES010000089.1 coordinate 850, forward strand.
CCACGGTGCCGGAGATAATAAAAGAAATAATGACGGCCACGGATTCGGAGAGGATAACCAGGCTTATAGATCATGACCGGGATTCATCTATGGAAGAGAAGAAAAAAGAAGGATATTTTTAAATGGCGGCCTCGCGTAAACGAACAGAGAAGGTAATAGAACGAAGCCAGAAAGCGGATCTTTTAAGGATATCTACCGCGGGAAGCGTCGATGATGGTAAGTCTACCATGATAGGCCGGCTTCTTTTCGAGGCCAACGGTCTTTATGAAGATCAGCTTGCGACGGCCCGGAAGGATTCCAAAAGGTTAAAACGCGAGAAGCTTGACCTGTCGCTTACTATGGACGGTCTAAAGTCCGAACGAGAGCAGGGTATAACCATAGATGTAGCATACAGGTATTTCTCAACTCCCAAACGGCACTTTATTATCGCGGATACACCCGGACATGAGCAGTACACGCGCAACATGGCGACAGGCGCGTCCACGGCTGACCTTGCCGTTATTCTTGTAGATGCAAGGAAGGGGCTTTTGATCCAATCCAAAAGGCATGCTTTTATTGTGTCCCTTTTGGGTATTAAGAACGTAGTTGTAGCCGTTAACAAAATGGATCTTGTGAAATATTCGTCTGAGAAATTCAATAGTATTGTCCGGGACTTTGAGAACTTTTCTGGGAAGCTCCAGATATCTAACATAGAGTACATACCCATAAGCGCTTTGAAAGGCGACAATATAGTAAAGAAAAGCGGAAAGATGCCTTGGTACAAAGGGTCTCCGCTTTTAAATTATCTTGAGAATGCGCATGTTCATACTTCGTATAACCTCATTGATCTTCGATTTCCTGTTCAGCATGTTATAAGGCCGAATATGGATTTCAGGGGGTATTCCGGACAGTTGGCGGCAGGTGTTATCCATAAAGGCGATGAGGTTCTCGTGCTTCCGTCTCAGCGGAAGACTCATATCCGCTCTATTATCGGCTCGAAAGGTGAGGTTTCTTACGCGTTCGCGCCGCAATCGGTTACTGTGACAACACAGGATGAGGTTGATATAGCGCGGGGAGATATGATAGTACATCCGGCAAACCTTCCCAAGATCCGGCGCGAGATAGACACTATTTTGGTTTGGATGGACAAGGACTCTCTGGAGATCGGAAAGGTATACTGGCTTAAACATACAACACAGCTTGTTAAGTGTTCGCTCACACATCTGCAGTTTCGCATAGACCCCTCAACCTTGAGCCGGCAGGATGCGTCTACTTTGGATCTTAATGAAATAGGAAGGGTTACTGTGCAGTGTTTCCGGTCCATTTTTTGCGATGAATATACCAGGAACCGGCAAACGGGAAGTTTTATTCTTATAGATCCTATAACTCACGCTACTGCTGCGGCGGGGATGATCATAGAAAGGGGGCGTCTTCCTTCGATGGTCCGTCCCGACGATAAAAAGGCATCCGGAAGAGTGACTATCTATCCTCACGAAGGAGAAGTGTCGAAAAAAGAGCGCGAAAATATTTTAAAACAACGTTCCGCCACTCTATGGCTTACGGGCTTAAGCGGTTCGGGTAAATCTACAGTGGCATACGAAGTTGAGAAAAAAATGATCTCAAGAGGGCATCTATGTTATGTTCTGGACGGAGACAATGTTCGTCATGGACTGAACCGGGATCTTGGGTTCTCCCCGGGAGACAGGACCGAGAACATAAGGCGTATAGCCGAAGTGGCGCGTCTTATGAATGATGCCGGTATCATAGTGATAACGTCTTTCATCTCGCCCTACAGGGAAGACCGTGAACAGGCCAGAAAGATAATAGGTAAGGATCGGTTTATAGAAGTTTTCATGGATACGCCTATTGAAGTTTGTGAAAAAAGAGACCCCAAAGATCTTTACCAAAAAGCCCGCGCGGGTCTTATAACGGAGTTTACCGGTATTAACGCGCCTTATGAATTACCTGAAAACCCTGATATCAATCTAAAAACAGCTGACTTGCCGGCAGATCTTTGCGCTGAAGAGCTTATAGGCTATCTTAGCAGTAAAGGATTTTTGGGGTAGAGCTGACTTTCCTTATTTGTAGTGTTCTCCGAAAAATATTTTTTTTATAAAGATCGCTTCACCCCCTACGGGGTTCGCGACGACGGGCGGGGGTGCGGAGTTTCCGAGTGGGTTTGAAATGTTACTCAATGCTGTCCGGTAAACTTTTCTTACCAAAAGCTGTGTTGAAATTCCTTGATTTTGAAGTCCTGAATTTTGGATGGTGTTACTCTTAACAAATCCATCAATGATAGTCTTGCCGTAAGCGCTTCTTTTACTATTCTGTGGAGATAAT
>JBAYES010000090.1:0-3071 GCA_041667545.1 Candidatus Omnitrophota bacterium
ATACCGCTCATATTTACCCTGCAGATATTCGGCGTTTGCCCCCACCCCGCAGGCTATGTCCAATATGGTGTGGTCGGCCTTTCCCTGCTTTATGAATACAGGGGATACCGCTTGCGAAATGACGAATCTCCTCGCTATAACGCATGAGGGAACTTGATCTTTCAAGGAATACCTTAGCGCTATACGATCGAACAATTCCTTATCTTTTTTATCTGCCGAAACTTCTCTTCTCACCGCTGACCCCCGCTTAGTTATTCGATGCTCCCGCCGGAATATCCGCCTGATCTGCCCATGATCTTCAGCGGAGATTCAATAATCTGGCTCCCGATACCAGCTTTTTCTTTAGTTCGTTCAAAGATCTTATCTTGAATATACGCTTAAGCACATAACGGGGATTGACATAAAACCTCTTGTACCCTGTGATCAGAAGTTCGGCAAGTTCCTCTCGGGACAAGTGTTCTTCCCATACAGGCGGCACGAAATTATTTTTAGGTTCCGCCGAAAAATCCCTCCAGACATCCGTCTTAATTATCCCGCGGGAAAGAGCATCCTCGTATATTTTAGTTCCGGGAAATGGGGCAAGGATCGTTATGTGCGCATAATCCGGAGATAAGATCTTCATGAGCTCAAAAGTTTTCATTACATCAGACCTGTTCTCTCCGGGATTTCCCACCATGAAATAGGCTAAAGTAGGGATCGCGTGTTTTTTTGTCAGGGCAACCGTTTTCTTTACCTGATCCACGGTTATCCCCTTTTCTAGAACCCTCAAAACTTTGTCCGTGCCGGCTTCAACGCCATAGTGTATACCTTTACAGCCTGCTCTCTTTAAAAGGGCCAGCATTTCGCTGTCGACCGTATCTACCCGGGATCGGATATGCCAGCCGACATCAATGCCGGAAGAAAGTATTCCGTCGCACAGTTGCATGACCCTATCCTTATTAACGGTGAAAGTATCGTCGTAGAAAAGGAATTCATGGATGCCCATATCCACGCATTCCCGCATTTCCTCCAATACTTTTTTGGCTGACTGCATCCTGAATTTCTTTCCCAAATGCGGACGCGCGCAAAAACTGCATTTAAAAGGGCATCCCCTGCTGGTAAACATTGTGGTTACCGGACTTCTGGTCGTCAAAAGGGAATCATATTTTTCATACGGGACCATGCGTCTTCCGGGAAAAGGTATTTCATCAAGATCGCGTATTAGTTCGGCAGGCCTGGTCTTTACTATTTGCTCTCCGTCCTTGAACACAAGTCCGGGGATATCCCGCAATCTCTGCTTATCCCAGGAAGACTCGACCAGACCGCAAAATGAATATTCCCCTTCCCCCAACAATAAATAATCCACATTCTTATTTTTAATGGTCTCCTCAGGGTACAATGATACATGCGCTCCTCCCAGGACAACCTTGGTTCCTTCATTCACGCGTTTTACGGTTTCAGCGGTCCTGAAGACATCGATAAGAGTTAGAGTCATAGCGCTTATTCCCGCAATATCAGGCCTCTGAGCAGAGAGATATTCTTCCATTTGGCGGTATGTTAATTGCTCTGCCTGACAGTCAATTACCTTTACATCATGCCTGGTATATTTCACCAGACATGCCGCTAAATAAAGCAGGCCCAAAGGAGGATTAAACCCCCTGGATTCCTCGATTATTCGTGGATTGCTTCCGCACATTACTTCATTATCCCTTGGCGGATTGATCAATAATATCTTCATCGGATCATCCTTTAAATAACACTATCAACAACTTCAAATATCTTATTTCTGCCTGAGAGCGTCTCTTTTGTCGATAAGGTCAGCGAGAGCGCCGATAGCTAAAAATTGCATCGCGGAAATAAAAAGAAGTATGCTTATTACCAGAAAACCTCTACCCATGACCATTCTGTATATCAAAAGCAAAAAACTCAAAATAAAGAAAAATATGCTCGTAGGAACAAAAATTTTTAAAGGATTGAAGTACATGACCGTCCTTAGAACGAGCTGTATGAATTTCATAGTATCCTGTATAGCCCTGAATTTTGATTTGCCGGATCTCATGTAATAGTCTATAGGCACATATTCGACCGAATAGCCATTGGTCATCATAGCAAGGGTTATCGTTGTTGTGAACGAAAAACCGTCAGGGAGTATATTCAGGAACCTCTCTACAATGTTTTTCTTCATAACACGCATCCCGGAGTTAACATCAGGGATCTTTCGATCGGCCAAATACTCCGCCAGACGGTTTATCATCCATTTTGCCGGACGCCTTATCACGGGGATCTTTGCCCCCGCTTTAGTTCGAGCCCCGACCACCATATCAACGTCATTATCTACAAGTTGACGGACCATTACCGGCATCATTTCAGCGGGATAGGTCCCATCGGCGTCGATAATGGCCATAAGATCGTATTTAGCGATCCTTAATCCCGCTTTTAGAGAAGCTCCATATCCCCTGCGGAACTGTGAGCTGACCGTCCGGACTTTATCCCCGTCCACGGAGATATTATCCAAACTGCCGTCTGTCGAGGCATCGTCAACAATTATAACTTCCCAGGGTAAAGGAAGTTTACTCAGCTCAAATAAGACTTCGGACAAAAGGCCGTTCAGTGAATCCTTCTCATTAAAACATGGCACTATAACACTCAGTCCTTCCATCTTAAGTCTCCTCTGTTTTCCCTCATTTACTATTCCATACTCATCTGCATCCGTGAAATGTCGATTTTTTTTGCGATCCCCCAAAAGTTCGGAGCTAATTGTAAAGGCATTTTCTGGAAAATTTTCAACAAAACTATGCCCGGGATCCCAAAAACCTTCTCTACCTTAGCCTTGTTATGGTTGGTGAGAATATCATGTTTCTCGATCTTTATGGGCTCAAGTCCGGAATTTTCAAGCAAACCCGGCAAACTTCGGTAACTCTGCAAGGAACAGTGATATTTTTTCCAGAAAGAAAAAGATCTGTGTTCAAATCATTGCTGTCCGGGGAAAAACGGTAAGAAACCATAAAAAATAAAGGGATCCAAGAACTTGTGCTATAATTGAATCTTCTGAAACCCAATAAACACAAGGAGGATCCCCTTATGGCTAATTA
>JBAYES010000091.1:0-2961 GCA_041667545.1 Candidatus Omnitrophota bacterium
CCCCTCGGTGTCCTGAGCGAAACCGAGCGAAGGGATGGCACGGGCCATAGGGGGAGCGAGGTCGTCCGTCGAGCGAAGATCTTCTCGCCGGGAAGATCGAGCGTCCCTCGCAGGGAACACCAGACCCTTGTATCATCGGTGATGGAATTTAAATATTTGTTCAGCAACTACTCCCTTCCACGAGGATCAAGGATTTTACTTGTCAGATGCCTCGCTTCTTGACTCTTTGACTTGTATAGGGTATCGTAATATTTCAGGGATAGATATAAGAACAAAGGAGGAAAATTATGTTTGCGGGAATCATGCTCATAATCTGCGGTCTTTTGATAGCGGCATATCCGCCGCTTCTTTCTATAGTAGTGGCGACACTGCTTATAATGGCGGGGATAATAGTGCTTATGTTCTGGCATCGCGTAAAACGCACATCCCGTAAGTTCGATGATCCTTTTATGAGCTTTTTTATGGGGCCTTAGAGGTCCCGGCAGATCCTAAATCTTAAAACAGGAGAGATGGTCTTATGAGAGAGCTTTTCCCGAAAGAACTCAAGAATAGGTGTGATCCTGAACTTTTTCCCTTTAAGACCACCGAAGATTACGAATTCGACAACGAAAATCCCCATCAGGAACGAGGTACAAGGGCAATAGAGTTCGGGCTTAATATAAAGTCGGAAGGGTTTAACATTTTTGTATGCGGAGCCGCGGGGACGGGAAGGAACACTCAGGTCACTAACGCGGTCAATGAGATAGCCTCAAGAGAACCCGTACCTGAAGATTGGGTGTATGTTCACAATTTCATTGCCGAAGATGAACCTATAGCCATAAGTTTGCCGGCTGGCCGGGGTATAATTTTCAAAATGGATATGGAAGAGCTTATCACTGAACTCAAAGAGGAAATACCAAAGGCTTTTGAAAGCGAAGACTACGAATCCCGGAAACAGGATCTTTTGAAAGAGTATAAACGGAAAAGGGACGAAACTTTGCAGAAAATAGAGGACGAGGCGTTCGGTGAGGGATTTGTTCTGAAGCAATCGGCTACAGGGGTTATCCTTGTCCCGGCGAAAGACGAAAATCCCATGACGACGGAAGAATTCGACGCTTTGCCGGACAATGAAAAACATGATATAGAAAAGAAAAAACACGCCCTTCACATAAAGATAGAACAGGCATTGGGAGAAGTGCGTGTTATGGAAAAGGCGGTCAAACACAAGATAAGGGCGCTCGAGCAGGAAGTTGTTCTTTTTTCCGTAAAGCATATAATCGACGAACTTCGTTTTAAATACCGCGAATTTGAGAATGTAGTGGAATACCTCAATCATCTCCAGCATGATGTGGTTACAAACATAAACATTTTCAGGGAAGATGATGAAGACCCGCAGGCTATTATCCTGGGGGGCAGGGGACCGTCAAAACAGAATCTGTTCAAGAAGTATGAGGTTAATCTCCTTGTGGACAGGAGACACTTTAAAGGCGCCCCCGTGATAAAGGAGGTCAACCCCAATTACTATAACCTTGTCGGTAGAATAGAGTATGTGGCGCAGATAGGTTCCATGACGACCGATTTTACCATGATAGCTCCGGGAGCGCTTCATAAGGCTAACGGCGGGTATCTTATTCTGCAGGCGATGGATGTTCTCAGCAGCTTTATGGCATGGGATGCTCTTAAACGGGTGATAAAAAACCATGAAATAAAGGTGGAAGATATAAACGAACAGTTCCGATTGATAAGCACATCAAGCCTCAAGCCCGGAGCCATCAAGTCGGATATAAAGGTAATAATGGTCGGGCCGGCATGGCTTTATCATATTCTGTACAAGTTTGACGAGGATTTCAGGAAGATGTTCAAGGTTAAGGCCGATTTTGACGTGACCGCCGACAGGGACAAAGAGATGATAGACAAATATGCCGCTTTTATAAAGGTCAGGTGCGAGGAGGAGGGACTGAGGCATTTCGACAGGGAGGCTGTGGCGAAGGTGATAGAATATGGTTCACGCATGAGCGAAGATCAGGAAAAGCTCAGCGTAAGGTTCATGTACGTGGCCGATCTTTTAAGAGAGGCCGATTATTGGGCAGGAAGGGAAAATGCCGATCATGTCGGAGCGGAAAATGTGGAAAAGGCCCTGAAGGAAAAAGTTTACCGCTCAAGCATGATAGAGGAAAAGATCAGGGAGTACATAGGAAAAGACATTCTTCTTATAGATGTTGAAGGCAGTATAGCGGGTCAGGTTAACGGTTTGGCAGTGCTGGACCTGGGGGGCCATATGTTTGGTAAGCCTTCCCGTATAACGGCGGCCACCTACATTGGTAAGACCGGGGTTGTGGATATAGAGAGACAGGTTAAAATGGGAGGAGCCATACATTCAAAAGGAATGCTTATATTGAGCGGATACATAGGCGGGAAGTTCGCCCAGGAAAGGCCGCTCAGTCTTAGCGCGAGCATATGTTTCGAACAGTCATACGAGGGGGTGGACGGTGACAGCGCTTCCAGCACCGAAGCCTACAGTCTTTTGTCATCTCTTTCGGGAGTTCCCATAAAACAGGCCATCGCGGTTACGGGTTCGATGAACCAGCACGGTTTTGTACAGCCAATAGGAGGCGTGAACGAAAAAATAGAAGGGTACTACCATGTTTGCAAAATGAAGGGTATGACGGGAGAACAAGGGGTGATAATACCCGAAGGGAATGTCCGCCATCTTATGCTGAGTGACGAGGTTATAGAGGCGGTTGAAAAGAAAAAATTCCACATATGGTCTGTCAAGACCATAGATGAAGGTGTAGAGATATTGACGGGGAAGAAGGCCGGCAAGAAAGACAAGAAGGGCAGGTATCCCCGCGGAACTATAAATTATCTGGTTGATAAAAAACTCAAGGAATATTCCGAAAATTTTTCCGAGTCTCCCCACAAAAAGAAAAAACCCTCGGCAAAGAAGAAAAAATAGCTCTCGCATGGCATTTGCCCCCCCCC
>JBAYES010000092.1:0-2704 GCA_041667545.1 Candidatus Omnitrophota bacterium
GCTCCTCGCAATGACGGGGGGGAAGGGTTTTGGCAGTTTTTCACGATGACGGGGAAAAAGAGCTTGGCCGTTCCTCGCAATGACGGGGGGGAAGGGTTTTGGCAGTTTTTCACGATGACGGGGAAAAAGGGCTTGGCCGCTCCTCGCAATGACGGGGGGGAAGGGTTTTGGCAGTTTTTCACGATGACGGGGAAAAAGAGCTTGGCCGTTCCTCGCAATGACGGGGGGAAGGGCTTTGGCTGCTTATCATAACGGGGGAGCCATGCAAGGAGGACAGAATGCGGAATAGTTTTAAAGACAGGATCTTAAGGGTTATCGACACACTCGCGGAATGGTGTGTTTATGTTCTTATTTTCGCCGTTACTTTCTCAAACTCCATTGTAGAGATAGTGTCTACCATAATGATAGTTGCCTGGATAGCGGGTATTGTGCTTAGAAAAGATCTTAAAAAGCTGTTTTTCCCGGCGGCTCTTATACTGGGGGCTTATTTCGTGTGGGTACTGCTTTCGTGCTTCAACAGCGCTTATCCTTCTCAAAGTTTAAGGGGTATCTTTAAAGCTTTGCAGTATCTGCTTATTTTCCTGGCCGTAGCCACACAAGGCTGGACCACGGCCAAAATGAAAAGGTTCGTGTATTTTGCCGCGGGCGCGGTTGTTCTTGCAGGAGCCAACGGTATCGTCCAATATGTAACGGGAACGGATCTTATTCGCCAGAGAACTCTTATTCCGGAAGATCATCTCAGGAGGATATCATCATCTTTTATTCATCCCAATGATTTCGGAGCTTATCTTGTTGTTATGGCCTCATTATTTGTTTCAATGCTGCTTTTAAAAAAGAATACACTGAAACAGTCCGGGCTTTTTCTAATAGGGCTTATCGTTTCCGTGGCATGTCTGTTCCTTACGGGTTCGCGTGGGGCATGGATGTTTTTCGGGGCGGCTTTTATGACTGTGGGTATACTGAAAGGCAGAAAAGCGGCCGCGATCTTTATAATGATATTGTCGGCTGTATTCTTTCTTATGCCCTCCGAGACTCGTGAGAGGATATATGAAACGGTCGATTTCGAAAGCGGAACCGCATGGGAAAGGGTCATGATCTGGCGGGGAAGTGTTGACATGATAAAAGAACATCCCGTGCTCGGGTTCGGGGTAAATACTTTCAGCAAGCATTTTCCCGACTATAAACCAGAAGGATATCCCGACGACAGATACGCGCATAACTGCTATTTGCAGATGGCGTCCGAAATAGGTATAGTGGGGGCCGTATTCTTTATGATGTTCATTATCGCCGCGCTTTTTTCTTCGTTAAAGGGGATATTACGTTTGCCGGACGGACAAAGAAAAGGGCTTGCGATAGGCCTTTTTGGAGGATCCGTAGGTTTTGCTTTAAATAGCGCCGTCGACACGCATCTTTTTTCCCTTGCTTTGGCCGTGTTCTTTAATATTATTCTCGGGTTCACGATGGTATCGAGCGGTTATTTCAAGGATGAAAAATAAATGAAAAAAGCTCTGATCGCCAATATTTTCGGCATAGGTGATGTGCTTTTTACGGTTCCTGTTATAGTGAACCTTAGACGGGAGTTCCCCGGAATATCTGTCGGCTATCTCTGTAATGCCAGGACGGCGGATATTGTAAAATGTATGCCCGGAGTGGATGAGGTTTTTATATATGAAAAAGACCGCTTTGTTTCTCTGTGGCGAGGATCCAAGGTTACTTGCATTAAAAGCCTGGGAGATCTTTTCCAAGAAATTCGAAGCAAGAACTACGAAGCGGTTTTCGATCTCACGCTTTCAAGGGAGTTCGGTTTTTTCTTTAAACTTATGGGAATACCTCTTCGGGTGGGGTTCGATTATAAAAGAAGAGGTATATTTCTTACTCGTAAGTTTCCTCTGTCCGGTTTTAAGGGAAAACATGTTATAGAGTATAACCTTGATCTTTTAGAGGCAACAGGGATATCCCCCGAAGAAAGAGTCATGCACGTAGTTCTTGACCCGGAAACCGAAAAGTGGGCTGATGATTATGTGGCGCGAAAAGGCCTTAAGGGAAGATCTTTTACGGCTGTTGTTCCGGGAGGCGGCGCCAGTTGGGGCAAACACGCCTCAAGAAAAAGATGGCACGCTGAAGGTTTCGCGAGAGTAGCGGAGACACTTGAAGAGAGGGGGATACGTACTGTTATATTGGGAGACGGTTCGGAAAAGCCTCTTTGCGATTATGTGGTATCGGAGATGGGCATCTCTCCGGCAGCTGTCGAGAACAGTCTTTCTCTGAAAGAATACATGGGTATTTTAAGCCGGGCGGAAGCGGTTTTATGTAACGATGGGGGGCCTCTTCATATTGCCGTGGCTCTCGGCATTAAGACATTGTCTATTTTCGGGCCGGTGGATGATAAGGTCTATGGGCCGTATCCCAGAAGCGAGAGGCACAAGGTTATAAAGGTTTCGGGGCTTCCATGCAGGCCGTGTTATGATCGTTTTAAACTTCCCGAATGCGGGAACGAGCACAGATGTATTACGGATATAGGCGCGGAGAAAGTGGCGGAAGCTTGTTTAGAACTGCTGAGGATTTGAAAAGGTTGAACAAAAATACGCTTTTGCCGCGGACCATTGCGCATTTTCTCGCTGGTTTTAACTGCCCCTGCGGGGACACAAAAGTTGGCTCTAAGCCTCTAAAATAATCAGGACGAGCGAACTTTTGTTCAGTTAAA